>CAZMKO010000051.1:0-16294 GCA_964566965.1 uncultured Rhodanobacteraceae bacterium | reverse complement strand
CTCAGCAGCACCGCCTGCTCGCCCTCGGTGACCAGCACGTCGCCCTGGACGTGGCGGATGCGCCGGATCCAGCCCATGGCCTCGCCGTGGGCGATGATGTCCGGGGCCGAGGCCGAGGTCACGGTGACCCGGTCGCCATACGGCACCTCCGTGATCAATGCCTTGAGCAGATCCAGCTGGGCGACGAGGTCGCGCTCGGCCACGGCGTGCTTGCGCGTGGAGAGCAACACCAGTGCCAACAGGTTGACGGCATTGACGTCGGCGGCGGCATTGATGTTGACCTGGATGCGCTCGGCCAGGGCATCCACGGTGTGGTTCAGCCACTCCGGCTTGGCATCCGGTTCCAGATCGGCGTGCTCGCGCCACCGCTCGGCGCATTCGTCGAGCACGCGGTTCAGTTCCACCGGCTCGCCGAAGCTCAGCGTGACATGGCCGTAATGCTGCTTGAGCACCTTGCGCGCCCCGCGCAACAACGCCATCCAGGATTCCTTTTCCTTGGCCTGGCCGGACAGCTCGCCGATGTAGGACTTGCCCTCCATCAGCTTCTCGTAGCCGATGTACACCGGCTGGAACAGCACCGGCCGACGCGGCGCGCGCAGGAACGCGCGCAAGGTCATCGACAGCATGCCGGCGCGCGGCTTCAGCAACCGGCCGGTACGCGAACGCCCGCCCTCGATGAAGTATTCCAGCGGCACGCCACGGTCGATCAGCTGCGCCATGTATTCCTTGAAGACGGTGGAATACAACGCGCTGCCACGGAAACTGCGGCGCATGAAGAACGCGCCGCCGCGACGCAGGAACGCGCCCAGCACCGGCAGGTTGAGGTTGACGCCGGCGGCGATGTGCGGCACCACCACACCCGAGGCCTGCAACTGGTAACTCAGCAGCAGGTAGTCGGCATGGCTGCGGTGGCACGGCACGTAGATCACCTCGTGCCCGGGCGCGGCAGCGCGCGCCTTGTCGAAGTGGTGCATGGAGATGCCGTCGTAGAGCTTGTTCCAGAACCACGACAATGCGAACGAGGCCGAACGCACCACAGTGTGCGAATAATCGGCAGCGATCTCGCGCATCATGCGTTCGGCGCGATGGAACGCCCGTTGCGGCGAGATGTTTTCCTTGGACGCCAGCGACTGGATCGCCTCGCGCACCGGCGCGGCGTTGAGCACGCTGTCGACCACGTTGCGCCGGTGCGACAGGTCCGGCCCGATGACCGCCGCGCGGACGCGCCGGAAGTGCGTGCGCAGTACCCGCGCCACCTTGCGTGTGGTGCGTTCCACGCGCTCGCCGGTCGATTCGTCGAGCACCGTACGCAGGCTCACCGGCCGCGAAAAATGCACCACCGTGTCGCGCCCGTTGAGCAGCAACGCCAGCAGGCGGCGGAAACGTCCCACGACCACCCAGTCCTCGGAAAACAGCACCCGGAACCAGCCCGACTCGCGAGCCGGCGCGCGGCCGACGTAGATCGCCACCGGCACCAGTTGCACGTCGCGCTCGGGCATGTCGTGCAGTGCGGCCAGCAGGCGCTTGAGCTCCTCGTGCATGGCCCCGCGACGGGTTCGACCGAATATCCGGCCCGGCCGCCGCGTCAGCGTGAACATGGCGTGGCGGACCTGGCCCAGGTCCGACAACGGCGCATACGGCGACGGCAAGCCCGCCTCATGGCAGGCCCGTTCCAGGATCAACGTATCGGACAACCCGCGCCGCTCGATGACGTAACAGACCGGCCTGTCCGGATCCAGCATGGACGCCGGCTCGGTCGGATCGCGCTTGATCCGCACCCAGGGTCGCAGCAGCCGGCCGGCTACGGCACGCCACCAGCGCGTGCGCGCATCGGCCGGGCGCGGATGCGGCGCCGAAGTAGCTTGAGAAGTCGACATGGAAGGCATTTTACCCTGCATTGCTCAACGGAGATCGGCCGTCACCCGCGCCGAAGCGCACACACCGGCGCGCCCGCGCGGCACTGGCGACGAATGCGCGCGCACCGGCGCCGATGACCACACGACCGCCGACCTCTTACCGGCCGGCACTGCTGGCGGGCGCAGCCGAGGCCGCCGGCGCGCTGCCGGCCACCGCGGCGGACCCGGGTGCGGCCACGCTGCCCGCCGGCGCCGTGCTGCCGGGTGTCGCCGCGCTCGAGGCTGCCGCGGCCAGTTTCTGTTGCTGGCCGTGCCACCACGTCAGCGCATCGACGGCATACCAGCGCTTGCCTTTGCGCACCATCTCCAGCGTGCCCTGCATGGGCTGGTCGAGCACGTTCCAGGTGACCTTCACGGTGGCCTTGTCCGCCTGCTGGTCGAGCACATCGACCTTGGCCGAATCGAGTACCTGATCCAGCGACAGACCGTAGATGTCCAACAGCTTGCGCGCGCCCTCCCAGGCCGTGGCATAGCGGTCCATGGCACCGTCGTAATCCAACGCGTAGACATCGTCCAGCGTCCGGATGTCCAGCGCGCGCGCGGTATCGACCAGCACGCCCACGGCCTTGCGCGCGTGCGCTTTGTCTCCCCAGTCGGTGTCGTTGATCCACCCGGCCAGCGCCTCGACCAGATGGCGCAGCTGTGTCTTCTGTGCCGGCTCCAGGGTCTTGGACCGGGTGATCTGACTACCGGCCATCATGCGCATCACGCCGACCAGCATGGGCAACTGGCGCTTGCCGTCGGTCTCCCAGGCATCCAGCTTGGGCTCCAGCTTGGCGAACTGCGTTTTCTTGGCATCGGGCGCGGTCCAGGCTTGCATCAGATCGGCGAACTGTTTGCGCTCCTTGGCCGACACCTTGCCCTCGGCGGCCGCGTGACGCCGGGCCCAACTGTCACGCAGATCCTGGTAATCGGCCGGCGGCAGCAGATGCCGGTACAAGTCGTCGAGCTGCCCCTGGCGGACATCCTGCAGGGCCGTCTCGACGGCCACCTGCGGCGAAGCACCCGCCTCCACCAGCTTTTCCTGCTTGTCCTTGTGGCACGCGGCCAGGACCAGGGTGGCCAGCAACACGACCAGAAAGGGCAACGGCGATCTACGCATGACGGCTATCCGGAAAAACAAACCGGAAGCGTAGGTGCAGCGCCCGGCCGGCACAAGAGCGGCATGGCGGGCCCGGCACAGGAATCGGAGCGGTGGCAGCACATGTCATCCGCGCCGGAGCGCCCAAGAAAAACCCCGCACCGGTTGAGGGATGCGGGGTAGTCCGGAACAAAAGCCGGAAGGGAAATGACCACTTGGCGAGCACGAGATGCGGCAAGTGGTAGCGGATATGTTAGTTGCACATTAAACCTTATGCAACACTTTAATTTATATTAAATAACATATTGTATTGGTTGATTTTTTATAGAAAGGCAACGCACTCATGCCGCCCCCGACCGGCGCGACGCTGCTACGATGCCCTGCCCGTCCGACGAGTGCCAAGCCATGTCCCTGCTTCCCTGTGTCGAACACGAAACCGCCGCCGCGCCACGTTTCAGCATCCTCTGGCTGCACGGTCTGGGCGCCGACGGCAACGACTTCGCGCCGCTCGTGCCCGAACTGGTGGCAGCGCACTGGCCGGCCCTGCGTTTTGTGTTTCCGCACGCGCCGGTGCGGCCGGTCACGCTCAACGGCGGCATGCCGATGCGCGCCTGGTACGACATCACCGGGACCGACCTTGCCGCCAAACAGGACGAACCGGGCATCCGCCAGTCCGTTGACGCCATGGAAGCGTTGATCGCCCGTGAAATCGAGCGCGGCGTACCGGCGCAGCGCATCCTGCTGGCCGGTTTCTCGCAGGGTGGCGCCATCGCCCTGGCCACCGCGCTGCGCCACGCCGAGCCGCTGGGCGGCCTGATCGCGCTGTCGACCTACCTGCCCCTGCACGAAAAGACCGCCGCCGAAACCACAGCGGCCAACCGCGACATCTCCCTGTTCCAGGCCCACGGCAGCGCCGATCCGGTAGTCGCGCCCATGCTCGGGGAAATGACGCGCGACTGGCTCACCGGGGCCGGCTACACCGTCGACTGGCACACCTACCCCATGGGCCACCAGGTTTGCGCGCAGGAAATCGCCGACCTCGGCCAGTGGCTGGAAGCGCGTTTCACCGCGTGACGGCGCTCTCACGCGGCGCCGGGCCGGACGGCGGATAAACCACCACCCCGTCCTCCACACGCGCACCCGGTGTCATCCGCGCCGCGTCGACCCGGTCCGGCCCCATGATGTGGCATACCCTGTGGCCGCGTGCCAGAAGGTGATCGGCGATGATGCGCCGATGGCACCGCCACCACACCGCCTCGGCGCACATCAGGGCGCAACGCCGGGTGCGGGCACGCCCTTCCAGCGCCTCCAGCGCCGCGGCGAAATCCTCACCCAGGGCGTAGTCGGCATAGTGGCGAAAACTGGCGTTGCGCCACATCGCGTTGCGTCGGTCATCCGCCGGCAGGGTACGGCCACGCCGTCCACCCAGCGCCGGCACATGCACGTAGCCACGCCCGGCCGCCGCCAATGACGTGGCCAGTGCATCGGCATCGTATTGCGGATACTTGCGCGACCCGGGCAAACGCCGCACATCCACCACGCAGTCGATCCGCGACGCCTCCAGCAACGCCATGAATGCATCCAGCGGACGCGTGGAGTGACCGATGGTGAAAAACGTGCAGGTGTCGTTGGCGTCCACGTCGCCAGTATAAACAGCCCGGCCTGCACGCAACGGATGCGTCGAGCCGTCCCACCTTCCTGCACGTGACGCGTACAGCGCGAACCATACCCCCGAACCCGACCTGCCAGCCCCGTGCAGGTACCGTCAGCACAAACCGCCGTTGACGGACAGGACCTGACGAGTGACGTAACCGGCCGCGTCGGTAAACAGGAAGGCGACCAGGGCGGCGACTTCCTGCGCCGTGCCGGCACGGCGCAGCGGGATGTGCTTGAGGATGTCCTCGATCGGTGCCTGCCCGACCATGTCGGTATCGATCAGGCCCGGTGCCACGCAATTGACCGTGATGCGGCGGCTGGCCAGTTCCGCGGCCAGAGCCTTGGTGGCCCCGATCAGGCCGGCCTTGGCGGCGCTGTAGTTAACCTGGCCACGGTTGCCGATGAGGCCGGCCACGGAGGCGATGGTGACGATACGGCCGCCATCGCGCAGGCGAACCAGGGGCATGGTGAGCGGGTGCAGCACGTTGTAGAAACCGCCCAGGTTGGTGTCCACGACGCGGTCCCATGCTTCCGGTTCCAGCGCCGGAAAGGCGTTGTCCGCGTGGATGCCGGCGTTGAGCACGATGCCCCAGTACGCGCCACCGGCCTCGACGTCGGCCAACAGCGCCCGCCGCGTGGCCGCGCGGTCGGTGATGTCGACACCGAGGGTATCGGCGTGGCCGCCGTCGGCACGGATGGCATCAGCCAGCGCTGCGGCGCGTGCCTCGTTGCGGTGATAGTGCAATGTCACCGCGAAACCGGCCTGCGCCAGCCACCGCGCGATGGCGCTGCCGATGCCGCCACTGGCGCCGGTGACCAGTACCCGTCGTTGATGACTCATGGCAATTCGCCCTCGATGATGATGATGGTGGCTTCGGCCAGGACCCGGCCGTCACATTCGATGCGGCAGTCGCAGGCGGCCATGCCACCCTCCTGCCCGAACGCCGTGGCGGCATGGATGTCCAGCGCCTGGCCCTCGACAAACCATGACACGTCGGCCCGATAGCGCCGCGTGCCGAGCAACATCCCGGGACGCGGGCCACGGCCGGCACGCCGTCCCAGCAAGCCGGCATGCGCCGCCACGGCCTGGGCCATCATCTCGATGCCGGCCCAGGCCGGCACGCCGTGTCCGGCCTCGAAGAACGGGTGCCCGGCGGCAATGACCGCGCGCACGCGGATGCCGGCCGCGTCCTGGCACAGGATCTCGTCGATCAGCACGGCCGGGCCGCGGTGCGGCAGCAACTGCTCGGGCAAAGGGTAAGCCGTCATTCGGACTCCGCCACCGGTTGCAGGCTCAGTTCCATGTGTGCCGGCGGCATCTCGATGCGCAGGGACGCCGCGGCCAGCGGCCCGGCGTCCTTGCGCACGCGTGCCACCACGCGTCCGTGCTCGCGCAACTCGCGTCGTTCGCCGCCATCGGGCAGGCGCTCGACGGCAAGTTCGATGCCGTGCAGGCGCGGCCGCAGCGCCTGCGGGTCGGCAATGGCGGCCTGCAGCATGGCCACGATCAGTTCCGGATGCATGGTCTTTTCCGGCGCCGGCGGCGTATCCATGTCGACCCGCGTGCCATCCCAGCGCAGCGTGAACAGATGCGTGCCGAACAGGCTGGCACCAGCCAACCGCAACCGCGTCGCGTCGATGCCGAGGCGGCCCAGGAAGGTATCGGTCCGCCCCTCGTGATGCACGGTCACCACATGCTGCGCCTGCACCGCCGGCAGGGCCGCCGGGGGCAACAGACAGACCGCGCCATAGGGTCCGACGCGCACGCAACCGGGGCCATTGGGGAGGCTGGCGCAACCGGCCAGCAACAGGAGTAGCAACGGCAGGACAAGACGCGGCTTCATGACGGTTCGCGGCGGGAAATCGGTGGCAAGGATAGCGGGGCCAGCAGATAGCTGGCCAGAATGCCGATGCCCGTGGCCAGGCCGAAAGCATGCAAGGCGGGAATGCGACTCAACGCCAGCAGCCCGAACGACAGCAACGTGGTGATGGCCGACAGCGTCACCGCCAATGCCGGCGAGCGTTCGCGGGCGCCGACCTCACGCAGGAACACGGCATAATCGCGCCCCAGCCCCAGAATCAGGATCAGCGCCACCACCACGAACACGTTCACCGGCTCGCCCAGCCAGCCCATCACGCCCAGGGTGATGCCCATCGCCAACAACGGCGGGTACAGCATACGCAACCCCTCGCGCCAGCCGTAACGCCACACCAGCAGGCCCGAAATCAGCAGGTAACCGATCACCACCAGCCACACCGCACGCACACGCACGCCGGCGAACGTATCGGCCATGCGCGCCAACGGCTCGACGAATTCGACACCGTCCAGCCCGTCGGCCGCCTTGGCCAGCCGTGCCGGCGCGATCTCGTGATCGCCGAACACGGTGGCGATCAAGGCCACGCCGCCCTCGAACGGCACCACGAAACGCGTCAGGTCGGGCACGGCCGCGAACAGCGCCTCGGGCCGTATCGGTTCGCGCGGCGCCGCCTTCCAGCCGCGCTCCACGTGCCCGGCCAGCTCGGCCGGCAGACCGGTGGCGACGAAAGCCGCACGCACGGCGTCGGGATCGGCCAGCACCTTGCGCCATGTGGCAAGGCTGGCCTTCTGGCTGGCCATATCGGGCAGATACCGCGACAACCCCAGGGCGTCGGCCTGCGACTCACGATTGCCCAGGCGCGTGAGCAGCCGCGACTCGCGCTGCATCGCCTGCTCGAGGTCCGGCGCCTGGACCAGGAAAAACCCGGAGGCCGGAAAACGCGCGAGCGTGTGCCGGACCTGGGCGTCGGTGTGCATCAGGGCCGGCGGGAAATGCGACAGGTCGCGCACGTCGTCACTGGCTTTCAACGCCCACCAGCCCGGTGCGGCCAGCGCCAATGCCACCAGCGGCAGCACCCAGCGCCAGCGCGAAGCACGGCACGCCTTTGCCACGAAGCGTCCGGGCCAGACCACCGCCGCATGTACCGGCACCGCCGGTGCGCGGCGCAGCGTGACCGGGAACAGCAAGGCCACCACCAGTGCCGCTTCGAACAGACCGGCCACCGAAAACAGCGCGATCTGGGTCAACGCCGGAAACCCGGTCAGGGCCAGAAATGCAAAGGCCAGGACGCCGGTGGCCAGGCCCACACCCAGACCGCTGCGGATCCGGCCCATCACCGCCGTCGGCCGGACGCCGCCGAACCAGTACTCGGAAAAGTACAAAAACGCGTAGTCGATGGCGATACCCAGCAACGTGGTGCCGAACACCAGGGTCAGGATGTTGATCGAACCGAACACCGCGACCACCGCCGCGCCGGCCGCCGTGACACTGGCGAAAAGCTGCAGGAAGCCCAGTACATGTGGTGCCAGCGAACGGTACACGAAGGCGATCAGCAGCATGATCAGCAACGTGGACGTGATGCTCAACCAGGCGGTTTCCTGCTTGGCCTCGTGCCGCGCGGCATCGGCGAACAGGGCCGCGCCGGTGGCCTGGAAGCGGCATGCGTCGCAGCGCGCGGCCACCGCGTCGGCGGCCGCGGTCACGGCGGCCGCGGCACGCGCCGAATCGTGCGTGCCGAAGGCCTCGCCGGCACCCAGCCGCAGCAGGAACACGCGGCCGCCGTCGCGCTCGGCCGACAGCAGCGGCCCGTCCGGCAGAAAATCGGGGTACGGCCGCGGCAGGTTGGCCAGGTAATGCGCCACATGACCGCCCGGATCGCGGCCGAGATTGACCATCCCGGCCGGACTGCCCAGCATCACGGCCACATCGGTGGCCAGCGCGCGCGGCCCTTCGCGCTCCAGTCGCTTGCGTTCGGCCGGCGTCAACAGCACGAACGGATGCGCGCGGAACAACGCCATGGCCTGCTGCACCTGATCGCCCATGTCGGTCGCCGCCAGGCCGGCATCCAGCATGACCTGGCGTGCATCCAACGCGGCCTGGCGCGTGGCCGCATCGTCCGGGCCACTCACGACCGCCAGCAACTGCTGGGTGAAGGCGTCACGACTGCGGTCGACGGCCTTGTCCAATGCCCCGCCACCATGGTGGTCCGGCAACAGCCCCAGAATATTGGTGTCCACCGGCCCGGCCGGCCCCATGCGCCAGACCGCCAGCGCACACAAAAGCCCCAGCGACACGGCCCACAGGGCCCAGCGGCCCGCTCCCCCCGCGCGCATCTAGGGCCCGGTGCCGGTATCGTCCGGCGTGAACCGCACATCCATGCGCGCGCCGGACACCTCGTCGATCACCAGCCGACGTGGATGGCCGGGCCGGGTTTCGGTGACCTGGATGCGCCGTATCACCTTGTCCATCGCACCCGGCTTGGGTACCAGGGTGACCTGGCGACCGTCATCAAGGGGCTGGGCATCCACCGAAAAATACCGCTCCAGACGCGCCTGGTCGCCGGACAGGGCGCCCACGAACAGGCGCTCGACGGCCTTCAACCATGGCGTCTGATCGGGCTTGAGCTCGCGGCGCGTGCCGTCCGGCAGTTGCTCGCTGGCCTGGCCGTCGCGCATCTCGAACACGTAGTGGTAGGGCTTGTCGATTTCCCAGTGGAAACCCTGCGTGGCGCTGAAGCGCATCCGCCCGTGACTAACCAGCGGCTTGTCGAAATCGGGCAGCGTACGCGTCTGCATGAAATGCGCGGCGAAAGCCGTTGCCGCCGGCGCGGGGGCGGCCGCGAAAGCGACCGGACACAAACACGACAAGGCAAAAGCAATCCAAATTCGAAAATGTCTCATAGACTGTCCGCAAGCCCGACGGCCATGGTGTCACGCGACGTTGCGTGGGTCATGACATTCAATCGTAGCTGGTTTGGCACACTGCCACTATGAACCGGGATACTCTTCGCCGCCGGGCATGCCCCTTCGGGCACCGAAACGGCTTCCAAGCAGCCGCGGTACACGCGGCAACATGCCCGCGACCAGACGCACGTGCAACCAGACCATGCGCAGGTTGTCGCGAACCATGCGGAAATGGGAAACGCCATCCTCGGGATAACGCACGCGCGTGGGCACGAACCGGCTCGGCGTGCCGGCCCAATACAGACGCACCATGATGTCGGTGTCGAAATCCATGCGTGGACCGATGCGCGTGCGCTGTGCCAGGGCCAGGACCGGCGCCACCGGATAGACACGAAACCCGCACATGCTGTCGCGCAACGACCACGACAGGGTTTCCAGCCAGACCAGCGCATGGGTGAGATAACGACCATAAAAGCGCACGGCGGGCACGCTCTGGTCGTATTGCGGGCAACCGGAGACGAGCCAGCCAGGGTGTTCAGTGGCCACGGCCAGCAGGCGCGGCACGTCGGCCAGTTCGTGTTGCCCGTCGGCATCCACCTGCAGCGCGTGCGTGCAGCCGCTGGCGCCGGCATGCGCGATGCCGGCCAACACCGCGGCGCCCTTGCCACGGTTGCCGGGAAGACGCAGGCAGCGCACGCCCGCGCCCTGCGCCACCGCGTCGATCACCGCCGCCGTCGCGGCATCGCTGCCGTCGTCGACCAGCAGCACCGGCAACCCGTGCGCGCGCAGCGCATCGACCACGGTCTGCAACCGCAGCGAGTGGTTGTAGACGGGAATCACGGCCCAGGGTTGGAATCCGCTCACGGGCTTTGCTCCGGCAACGCCAACGTGCCGCTGGAGACCACCGGCGCCGCATCCGGCAGCGCCAGGCGGTATTCGAACGCGACTTTGCCGGGCTTGCGCTCAAGGCGCAGCCGCAGCCGCGCACCGGGCCCCACCGGACGTTTGAACTTGATCCGCTCGAGCACGGTCGGCGGCACCTCCCTGCCCTGCCAGCGTGCCGCGAACCAGGCGGCCCAGCCGATCTGCACCACGCCCGGGAGGATCGGTCGACCGTCAAAGTGCCCGGCGAACCACGGATTGTCATGCGTCACGGCCAGCTCCAGCACCAACTGCCCGTCATCGACCTGTTCGGCAAGCACCGTCGGCAACCCGTTCATGCCGCCCCCCAATGCCGTTTGACACGCCGGCGCATCAGGTATTCGCAGGCGAAGGCGACGCCGATCACCAGGTACACGATCACCCCGTTGAACAACGACCAGGTGCGCAGCGACGCGGCCAGCGCGGTATACAGCGACACCGCCGCCACCAGCACCATCAATACGCCCCAGGCGCGCGTCACCCGCCGTGTATAGCGCACGCCCGACGGCGGCAGGTCCGGATGGAACACGCGCGCGATGCGTTCCACCAACGGTCGCGTGGTGAACAGCGAGCCGAAGAACACCGCCGCCACGCCCAGATCGAACAGCATCGGGTAAAACCGCAACCAGTCCATGTCCACATCATGCACACGCCACAACACGAGCAGCGCCGCCGCCACCAGCACCGCGCCCAGCACACGCTGCTGGGTGACGCGTCGGCGCGTCACCCATGCCGCCACCCAGGCGCGCAGACCCAGCAACCACAGCAACCCGGCCAGCATCTGGCTGGGCGACAGGTGCTCATGGGCGACGTAAATGGCCACCGGATAGCCCAGCAGCGCCACGCCGACGAGCAACTTGAGCGCGTGGCGCGCCCAGCCGTTGGACACCCCGTTGGCATCGATCACGGCGTGCCCGCCTCGTCCGCGCCTTCGTCGGCGCCGGTCTGGCGCCGGAAAAACGCCTGCAACGACTGGTTCACATGGCGTGCGGCGACACCGTGCGGCATGGCCTCGCGCGCGCCCAACGCGGCCAGGGCCTGCGGCGGACACACGCGTATCACCAGGCGCCAGGGCCGGTCGCCCACCTGGTGCCAGGCCTGCCCCTTGCCCAAGGCCAGCGGCTCGCAACGGATCACCACCGGCAGGATGTCGCAGCCGCTGCGCACCGCGATCTGCGCGGCCCCGCGGCAAAACCGCAGCGGCGCGCCGGGTGTGCTGCGCGTGCCCTCGGGAAACAGAATCAGCGTGCGCCCGCGCTGCACGGTGTGCACGGCCTCGTCGACAAACGCCGCACCGCCGCGATTGCTGAGATAGCCGATCGCCGCGACGAAGCGCCGATACAGGCGGTTGTTCCACATTGCCCCCTTGATCACGCAATCGGCTTGCGGCAACAGGCCGACCAGCGCCACCACGTCCAGATACATCGGGTGGTTGGCGACCAGCAGTTTGCCACCGGCCTGCGCCAGCCACTCACGGCCCTCGACCTCGACACGCCCCAGACGCAACAGCGCGATCAGCCTCAGCAGCCAGCGAAACGACGCGCTCACCAGCGCCCGGATGCGCCGCTCCCGGCGCGCCTTCGAACCGGGCCACCCCATCAGCAGCGGCAATACGACGATGCCGCCCAGCCATCCGACCAGGCCGTACAGCACGAAACACAGCCCGGTGCCGAACTGTCGCCACAAACGGCCGGCGCGCACGCGCACGGCGCCGGCACCGTGTCCGGCACCCGCCACATGCTTGCCCGTCATGGTCAGGCCGTTGTCGCTCAATACTCCATCCCCGCGCGCATCGCGCGCCACGTCGCCACGAATAACGACCATTTTAGGGATTCTGTCATCCATTGTGTGCATGGCGCATGATGACCGGCCGCCCGGCGAGGCTGATCGCGGCCAGCGTTGCACCCAGCGCACCGCCGGCGACGACATCCCAGGCCACATGCTGACGCGTGGCCATGGTCGACCACACGATCAACACGCACCACGCCCCATTCAGGCCGCGCAACCACGACGGCGCGCCTTCCACCCGCAGCAGCCGCTCCAGCCACCATACCGTCAGCACCGCAAATCCCACATGCAGCGACGGGCAGGCGTTGCCAGTCGCATCGGTGGTCTTCAGCACCTCCACCATCGGCCAGCGCGACCAGTCGACCGGAAACGCGGGTACCGCGGTCGGCCAGAAATAGAATGCCGCGCACCCGATCAAGGCCAGCGCGCCGGCCGCGCCCAGATAGCGCCGCATTTCGCGGCGCCCATGCAGCAGGCTGGGCACCAGGCCGATATACACCCACAGGCTGACATAGGGCACCACCGCCCAGGGCACGAACGCGATCCAGCGATCCGGCGCCATCAGCGGCATCACCCGCACCGGATACTGCGGATGATTCAGCAACATGAAATACACGCCCATGAACGCCGAAACAACCAGCACGATACCCGCCGTCTTCAGCGGCCAGTACGGACAAAACCGGGCTTTCAACCGGCGGCGCCAGTCATCGGATACGTTCGCGGCCATGGCGGCGAATCATGGCACGCGGCCAATCGCGGCCGCAACGCGAAGGCTGCGCGGGAGGCCTGAAAACCTGCCGCGATGGCGAGATACCCGCAAGCGTCGATCGTGGCCATGGGCCGCTCCCACAAAATCCAGGTTTTTCGAAGTGCCCTGTGGGGAACCTCGACAAACCGGATACCCGATACCAATCTGTGGGAGCGGCCCATGGCCGCGATCAGTGCTTGCGGAGATCTAGCCATCACGGCTGAGGCCTCTCCCACAAAAACACCGGGTTTTCGAGGTTCCTTGCAAGGAAAAGCCGGTGCCCCGGCATTCCCGGAATGGTGATGACGACGTCAAGCTAAAATGGCCAGGCACAAGGGAGGAAACGAGTCGATGGTCATTCAGCCACGCACCTGGGGTTTCATCTGCACCACCGCGCATCCGGCCGGCTGCGCCGCCAACGTGCGCGAGCAGATCGCCCGCGCACGCGCCGGCGGCGGCCGCCGCGACGGGCCGCGCCGGGTGCTGGTGGTCGGCGCGTCCACCGGCTACGGCCTGGCCGCGCGCATCCAGGCCGCGTTCGGCTTCGGCGCGGCCACCCTGGGCGTGTTCCTGGAAAAACCGGCCACCGCTCGCAAGAGCGCCAGTGCCGGCTGGTACAACACCGCCGCCTTCGAGGACGCGGCACGCCAGGCCGGCCTGGCCAGCGTGTCGCTGAATGCCGATGCCTTCGCCCACGCCACCCGCGAACGGGCCATCGAGTTGATCGAGCGGGAACTGGGCGGACCGGTGGATCTGGTCATCTATTCCCTGGCCGCCCCGGCCCGCCGCCTGCCCGACAGCGGCGACACGGTGCGCACCACGCTGCGCCCCATCGGCGAGGCGTTCGCCGGCACCACCATCGACACCGAAAAAGATCGCCTGGCGCGGATCCGCGTGGAACCGGCCGACCCGCCCGACATCGCCAACACCGTGGCGGTCATGGGCGGCGACGACTGGCACCTGTGGATCGACGCACTGGCCGCGGCCGACATGCTGGCCACCGACGCACGCACGGTCGCCTTCAGCTACCTCGGCCCCGAGCTCACCTGGCCGATCTACCGCCACGGCACCATCGGCCGCGCCAAGGCGCACCTGGAACAACGCGCACGCACCCTGTGCGAGCAGGCCGGCCGCGAGGATTTCGCGCGCGTGGCCATCCTCAAATCCATCGTCACCCAGGCCAGCGCTGCCATTCCGGTGATTCCCCTGTACCTGTCGGTGGTCTCGCGCATCCTGCGCGAACGTGGTCTGGACGAAGACGCCATCGACCAGCAGGCGCGCCTGTTCCACGATTTCCTGTATCCGCGCTCGGGGGTTGCTCCCGTCGACGTCGACGGCCGCCTGCGCCTGGACGAGCGCGAGCTGGCCGCCGACATCCAGGACGCTTGCAAGGCGCTGTGGCCGCGCATCAACGACGACAACCTGTTCGAGCTGACCGATTACGCCGACTACAAGCGTCGTTTCCTGAACCTGTTCGGCTTCGAGCGCGACGACATCGACTACACCGCCGACATCGATCCGCAGGTCGATTTCACACCAATACAGAACCGGCCGGTATCCGATTGACCGGCCACGGGCGCCCCTATAGGCTTGATCCCCCGGCCAATTCGGCCCTCTGCCACCACCTTGCATCGATGACCCAACAGGACATTTTCCAGACCCTCAAGGACACCCTGGTCGACGAATTCGAACTCGACCCGCAGACCATCACGCCCGAGGCGCGTCTCAACGAGGACCTGGATCTCGACAGCATCGATGCCGTGGACATGATCATCAAGGTCCAGGAACTGACCGGCTGCAAAGTGGCCCCGGAAGACTTCAAGCAGGTACACACCGTCGGCGACGTGCAACGCGTCGTGGAGCAACTGCTGACCGAAAAATCGGCCTGAGCCGCGTTGCCATTCCCGGTCGCGTCTTCGAACCGCACGGTCTGAATGCAAATGTGCAGGATCGGTGGAAGCCGCGACCCGATCCAGCCGCACACCACGCCATGGCGGAGGACCCGACACCCACGGCACCCGACATGCCCGCGGCGTGGCGCTATCATGAGCGCCTTGTCAATTTCCGGGGGAAACGGATGCCACATCGCGTCGTGGTCACGGGCATGGGCGGTCTCACCGCGCTTGGTCATGACTGGTCCCATATCAGCACCCAGCTGCGCGCCGGCCGCTCGGGCGTGCGCCATATGCCCGAGTGGGACGACATCCAGTCCATGAACACGCGTCTGGCCGCGCCGGTCATGGATTACACCCTGCCCGACCGCTACGACCGCAAGCGCACCCGCAGCATGGGCCCGCTGGGCCTGATGTCCACGCGCGCCAGCGAACTGGCCCTGGAACAAGCCGGCCTGCTCGACGACCCCGTCCTCACCAACGGCGACACCGGCGTCGCGCACGGCGCCTGCGCCGGCAGTGCCGACGCCGTGTTCGCGTTCGGTCAACTTGGCGCCACGCGCAACCTGCGCGGCATCACCTCCAACACCTACGTGCGCATGATGAGCCACACCGGCGCCGTCAACATCAGCCTGTTCCTTGGCATCAACGGGCGCATCATCCCCTCGTCCAGCGCCTGCACCTCGGCCAGCCAGGCCATCGGCTTCGCCTTCGAGACCCTGCAGGCCGGCAAGCAGAAGGTGATGATCGCCGGCGGTGGCGAAGAGCTGTCGTTCGGCACCACCGCCGTGTTCGACCGCCTGTTCGCCACCAGCACCCGCAACGACGACCCCGGCGCCACCCCGCGCCCCTTCGACCGCGACCGTGATGGTCTGGTCGTCGGCGAGGGCGCCGTCAGTCTGGTGCTGGAAACACTGGACCACGCCCAGGCACGCGGCGCCACCATCCACGCCGAAATCGTCGGCTTCGGCACCAACGCCGACGGCGTGCACATCACCCAACCGCAGGCCGAAAGCATGGCCGCCGTCATGCGTCTGGCCCTGGCCGACGCCGGTCTGGCGCCCGAAGCCGTCGGCTACGTCAGCGCCCACGGTACCGCCACCGACCGTGGCGACGTGGCCGAATCGGTCGCCACCCACGACGTCTTCGGCCCCCGCATGCCGATCAGCTCATTGAAAGGCCACTTCGGACACACCCTGGGCGCCTGCGGCGCGCTGGAAGCCTGGCTCGCCATCGAAATGCAACGCGAGGGCTGGTTCGCCCCCACCCTCAACCTGCAACACCGCGACCCCGACTGCGCCGACCTCGACTACATCACCGACACCGCCCGCCGCCTCGACACCGAATACATCATGAGCAACAACTTCGCCTTCGGCGGCATCAACACCAGCCTGCTCTTCCGCCGCTGGCCGTAAAACCGGTCGCCCCGCCATCCCGTTCGGCCACACGGCCGCCTGCAGGAGCGCTGGAAGGCGCGACCGGCAACGCGGGGAATGGGCGTGGCTTGCGGCCGGATTGATCGCGGCTTCCACCGCTCCTACCGTCGCCAGATCGGGCCTTGCGGTTTGCGTG
>CAZMKO010000050.1:0-16782 GCA_964566965.1 uncultured Rhodanobacteraceae bacterium | reverse complement strand
CGGGGTCGCCCAGGCCGTAGATGGCCGATACCGTGGATACGATCAGCGCATCCGGCCGCGACAACAGCGCCTTGGTGGCGGCCAGGCGCATCTGCTCGATGTGATCGTTGATCGAGGCGTCCTTCTCGATGTAGGTGTCGGAAGCGGCGACGTACGCTTCCGGCTGGTAGTAATCGTAGTAACTGACGAAGTATTCCACCGCGTTGTGCGGGAAAAATTCACGGAATTCGCCGTACAGCTGTGCCGCGAGTGTCTTGTTGGGAGCCAGGACCAGGGTCGGTTTCTGGATTTTCTCGACCACGTTGGCGATGGTGAAGGTCTTGCCCGAGCCGGTGACGCCGAGCAGGGTCTGTGCCGCCAGGCCGCTCTCGAAACCGTCGACCAGCTTGTCGATGGCCTGCGGCTGGTCGCCGGACGGCTTGTAGGGAGCTGCCAGTTGGAATCGATCACTCATGTTGATGCAAGATGGGGGCACCCTTGGCATCTTAAAGCGTGCGCTCCGGCTTGCGTGGGCGATGCGTCCGGGAAGCCCTGATTGAATCCGGCGCTCCCTCAGGGCGGATGCATGCGGGCGGCGTGACATGACGAGAGACGAGAGCATGCCGGACGACGAAAGGCGGCGCTGCCACCAGAGGGCATCTCGAAAAACCTGGATTTTCCTCAAGGCCACTGTAGGGGGCCTCGAAAAACCGGATACAAGAATCAACCCGTGGGAGCGGCTTCAGCCGCGATCAGCGCTTGCGGGTATCTCGCCATCGCGGCTGAAGCCGCTCCCACAAGAAAAATGGGGCATCCGGGATGCCCGGTCCGGAAGTCGGGTCGGAGTTTTTCGAGGTTCCCATGGGGAGTGCATGCGGGGTTCAAGTACTTCCGGGCACCACCGGTCCCATTGCCCGGCCGGGGTAGGGCGTTGCCCGATGTGGCGGGTACTGTGTTGTCGCCTTGTGGCGTCGTTTCCGCAAGCGCTGAACCGGAAACGTCGCACGGAATGCGCACACGAAAAAGCCGGCAACAACGTGCCGGCTTCCGGAATGCTGGCGCCCGAAGTAGGACTCGAACCTACGACCCCCTGATTAACAGTCAGGTGCTCTAACCAGCTGAGCTATTCGGGCAGCGAGCTCGCAATTTTGGGTATCCACGGGCTGCTTGTCAACCCTTCGGGTTACTTGTTTTCGACCGTGGCGGCGCAGCGCGCCTGCTGTTCCGCGTTGGCGGCGGCCTCGCGGATTCGGCCGGCATTGGAGATGACCACGCGCCGCGCAGTGCCGTCGGCCTCACGGCGGGGGCAGGCGAGCAGGGTGATGTTGCTTCCGGCGGCGCTGCCGTCGGGCCGGAAGCGTACTTGCGGCCGGCCTCGGCTGCCGAGGACGACCACGTGGTCGAGCGGCGGCGTGCCGCGTGCCAGCACGGCATGGTCCGGCCGGCCGTCGCGGTCGACATGGGCGGCGACGATCCAGCCGTCACGCCAGCGCCCGTCGTCGTCGCAGGCCAGGCCGCCCCGGCTCGGGCACAGCAGGACGGAGGCGGCCTGCATCACCGCGTGATGCCGCGCCAGATGCGCGGCGTCGAACAGGGCATCCTCGACGCCGCGGGTGGCGGTGCGACTCACCAGGCGGGCCATCGACGGCACCGCCATGGCGATCAGGATGGCCGCCACCGCCAGGGTGGCCACCTGTTCGACAAGACTGAAACCGTGCTGGCGCGGGTCGTGATCCATGATCTGCATCCTGCCGGGGTATCCGTGGCGCGGCCAGCGGCCGCATTCGATGCGTTCTGTCCGTGGTCGGCACCGGTATTCGTGGTTCGATTCCGGTGCCGGCGTGGGTCCTGTTCCAATGGCCTCTGGCACAATGACCGCTTTTGCCGCGCTGGAGTATCGCAGGTGATATCGACAGGGGATGGATGCGAACGCGTCGCGCACGTGCGGGCGCCGGCGCCGGGCGTGGCAGCCGGCATCGGCACGGTGGTGCTGTATTTCCTGCTGCAGTTGGCGTTGGGCCTGGGCATCGGCCTGGCGTGGGGCGCGTTGCGGCACGGCGACAGTGTGGATACACCGGACACGGGCGCGGCGTTGGTGTGTGCCACCGTGCTGTTGGCGGCCGCCACGATGTTCGCGCTGGTGCGCTGGCGCTGGGGCGTGTGGTGGCGGGTGTCGACGCCGCCCGGTTTCGGATTCGTCGCCGCCCGGCCGGGCATCTGGCCTCTGGCGGTCGCGGCAGGCGTGCTGGTCGCGTTGGGCGGCGGCGCGCTCACGCAGTGGCTGGCCGACGGGCAGGCCGTGCGTCAGGACGTGACGGAGATGAGTCTGCAGGCGTCGCTGGCGATGCGCGTGGTGCTGGCGGTACTGGTGACCACGGTCGCGCCCCTGGTGGAAGAGCTGATCTTTCGCGGCGTGTTGCTGTCGGCGCTGCTGTCGCGGATGCGGGCGGCGCTTGCCGTGCCGGCCAGTGCCATGATGTTCGGTGTGGCGCACCTGGCCGATTTCGGCTTCGCCTGGCATGCCATCCCGGCCCTGGTCGGACTCGGCCTGGTGTTGGCCTGGTTGCGCTTGCGTTCGGGATCGTTGTGGCCGGCGGTGGTGGCCCACGCCGTCAACAACACCTTGGCGGTGGCCGGCTGGTTCCTGCTGCCCGGGTGAGCGCCGGCGGAGCTGCCAACCACGGCACAAGCCGTGGTGCGTGCGCTGGTATGATGCGTTTTTTCATCCTTACATGCGCGGAGAAGGCAACGTGCTGGATATTCTGATGGCGGGCGGTTGGCCCATGCTGCCCATCCTGTTGTGTTCGGCCATCATGCTGGCCATCGTGCTGGAACGGTTCTGGTCGCTGCGTCACGACGCGGTGCTGCCGCCCGGCCTGGGGGACGAGGTACGCCAGTGGGCACGCTCGCGGCGACTCGACGAGGAGCACCTCAAGGCGCTGGCCGACGGCTCGCCCATGGGCGAGTTGTACGCGGCAGCCCTGGTGGTGCGCGAACGCCCGCGCGAGGTGGTCAAGGAGCGCATCGAGGATGCCGGCCGCCACGTCGTGCATCGCATGGAACGTTTCCTGAGTGCGTTGGGCACCATCGCCCTGATCGGCCCGCTGCTGGGCTTGTTGGGCACGGTCATCGGTCTGATCGAGATGTTCCTGACCGTGATGGTCAGCGGCGTCGGCGACCCGATGAAGATGGCTGGCGGCATCGGCCAGGCGCTGGTGTGCACGGCGGCGGGGCTGGTGGTGGCCATTCCGGCCTATATCCTGCATCGCCACTTTCGTGCCCGCGTCACCGGTTATTGTGTGGAGATGGAAAAACAGGCCACGATGCTGCTCGACGACCTGGACACCGCACCGGTACCGGTCGCACCGCCCGCTACGGCACCCGCGCGGCGCAAGGCGGTTCCGGCGACGCGGCGTCCGGCCAAGACATCCACGACATGACCACTGGCGCAGGATTGAACGATGCGATTGGGTGACAGCCGCCGCGAGAGCGATTTCGAGATCAACGTGATCCCGTTGATCGACGTGTTGCTGACGCTGCTGATGTTTTTCGTGCTCACGACCACGTTCGTGCGCCATTCCAGCATGCAGGTGGACCTGCCCACGGCCAGCGCCGAGGTGCGCGCGCAGGACAGCCGGCCGCTGGTCGTGATGGTGGACCGTGAAGGCCACTACTACGTGGGCGGCAGCGAGGTGATGGGCCAGGATGTTGACACCTTGCAGCGTGCCATCGAAAGCGTGGCCGGTGACGACCGCGATCGTCCGGTGACGCTGCGCGCCGACGCCCGCTCCTCGCACCAGGCGGTAGTGACGGCGATGGACGTGCTGGGACGGCTGGGCTTCACCCGCCTTTCCATCGCCACCACCCAGACCCCGGCCGAGGGAGCCTGAGCGTGGCTTCGGCGAAAACCGACGACCGTGCCATCTGGCCGATCTACCGGCGCCTGCTGGGTTACACGAAGCCGTATTGGCCAGTGATGCTGGTGGCTCTGGTCGGCATGATCATCGACGCGGCGGCGCTGACCGGGTTCGTGAAATTGATCAAGCCGCTGCTGGACGAGCTGTTCGCCAACCGTGACCCGGAAACCATCTTCTGGATGCCGATCTGGATCATCGGCATTTTCGCGATCCGCGGCGTGGGGTCCTATGCCGAGCGCTACGGCATGGCCTATGTGGGTCTCAGCGTGGTGCAGCAGATGCGCATGGACGTGTTCAATACTTACCTGCGGCTGGGGTCGGCGTTCTTCAGCCGCGAGGCCTCCGGCCATCAGGTGGCGCGCATTACCTACACCTCGGAACAGGTCGCCAACGCCTCCACCAACGCGCTGAAGATCGGCGTCACCGACGGCCTGACCGTGATCGGCATGGTCGGCCTGATGCTTTACACCAACGCCTACCTGACCCTGGCCCTGTTCGTGCTGGTACCGGTGGTGGCGCTGGTGGTGACCGTGGTCAGCCGTCGCTACCGCCGGGTCAGCCGGCACGTGCAGGGCATGATGGGCGCGGTGACCGGCCACGTGGAGGAGGCGGTCAACGGCCAGCGCGAGGTGAAGATCTACGGCGGCCAGGAGCGCGAATCGGGGCTGTTCCACAAAATCATCGAGCGCACCCGCCATCTCAACATGAAGGTGGAAAGCACCAACGCGCTGGCCTCGTCGGTGGTACAGACGGTGGCGGCCATGTCGCTGGCGCTGATCGTCTACATGGCGACCCGGCCGGGCATGATCGAGCACATGACGCCCGGCGATTTCACGCGCATGATCATGGCCATGGGCGCGATCCTGCCGTCCATGAAGCGCCTGGCCACCGTGCAGGCCAACATCCAGCGCGGCATGGCCGCGGCCGATGAATTGTTCCGTGTGCTGGACACGCCGGGCGAGCCCGACCGTGGCGACCAGGTCGTCACGCGCGCGCACGGCGACCTGCGCTTCGAGGATGTCTCGATGCGCTATCCGGATGCCGAGCGGCAGGCCTTGTGTGGCGTCACGCTGGAGTGCCGTGCCGGCACCATGACCGCGCTGGTGGGCCGCTCCGGCAGCGGCAAGAGCACCATGGCGAACCTGCTGCCGCGTTTCTACGAGCCGGAAACCGGTCGCATCCTGCTCGACGGGCGCGACGTCAACGATTACCGGTTGCTGGACCTGCGCCGGCAGATGGCCTGGGTGGGGCAGTCGGTGATGCTGTTCGACGACACAGTGGCCGGCAATATCGCCTACGGTGAGCTGTCCGGTGCCAGCGAAGCGGAGATCATCGCCGCCGCGGAGGCCGCCAACGCGATGGAATTCGTGCAGGCCTTGCCCAGGGGCATCCACACGCCGATCGGCCCGGGCGGCAACCTGCTGTCAGGCGGGCAGCGCCAACGCATCGCGATTGCCCGCGCGATCCTGAAGAACGCGCCGGTACTGATCCTGGACGAGGCCACCTCGGCGCTGGACACCGAATCCGAGCGCCTGATCCAGGATGCGCTGGCGCGTCTGATGCAGGATCGCACCACGCTGGTCATCGCGCATCGCCTGTCCACCGTCGAGCATGCCGACCAGATCGCGGTCATGGACAAGGGGCGTATCGTGGAGCGTGGCAACCATGCCGAACTGATCGCGCTGGACGGCCATTATGCCGCGCTGCACCGCATGCAGTTCCACGAGCCGGGTAGCGGCGGCTGAGCGCCGTGTCGCTGGCACAACGCACCATGCAACGCTGGTACGGCACGGGGCCGCGGCCGTGGCTGTTGCGGCCGCTGGGCTGGCTGTATCGGGGCGTGGCCGCCGCCCGCGCCTGGATGTACCGCCGCGGCTGGCTGCACAGCGTGCGTTTGCCGGTGCCGGTGGTGGTGGTCGGCAACATCACCCTGGGCGGCACCGGCAAGACGCCGCTGGTGATCGCGCTGGTGGAACATTTCCGTGCGCGGGGCTGGCGGCCGGGCGTGGTCAGCCGTGGTTACGGTGGCAGCGAGCGGGGGCCGTACCTGTTGCCGGAACGGCCGGACCCGGCGCGTTGCGGCGACGAACCCAGCCTCGTCCGCCGGCAGACCGGCGCGCCGGTCGCCGTCGGCAGCCGGCGGCCCGAAGCCGCGCAGTTGCTGGTGGATGTCGGCGCGGACCTGATTATCGCCGACGACGGTCTGCAGCACTACCGGTTGCGGCGCGACGTGGAAATCTGCGTGGTGGACGGCCGGCGTCGTCTGGGCAATGGGCTGGTGCTGCCTTGCGGTCCGCTGCGCGAGCCGCCGGCGCGCCTGCGCCGCGTGGATTATTGCGTGCTCAACGGCGGCACGGCGCGCCCCGGCGAAGTGCCGATGGTGTTGGAGAACGCCCCGTTGCAGCCGCTCGGCGATGCCGCCGCCACACCGCGCACGCTGCATGATTTTCACGGCCGGCGCGTGCACGCGGTGGCGGGCATCGGCCACCCGGCGCGGTTCTTCGACAGCCTGCGCGCGCATGGCATCGAAGTGGTCGAGCACGCCTTCGACGATCACCACGTGTTCGTTCCCGCGGATCTGGCATTCGGCGACACGTTGCCGGTGTTGATGACCACCAAGGATGCCGTCAAGTGCGCCGATTTCGCGCCGCCCGATACCTGGAGCGTGCCGGTGCACGCGCGGCTGCCGGATGATTTCCTGGCGGATCTGGAAGCGCGCCTGCTGGCGGCGCGACAAAAAAACACGGCGCCCTGAGGGCGCCGTGTTTCGACGAGGTGATCGCCGGGCGCGCGTCAGGCGTCGGCCAGCAATTCCTTCATGGTACGCGACAGCTCGTTTTCGTCGACCGGCTTGGTCACGTAGCCCTTGGCACCCTGGCGCAGGCCCCAGACACGGTCGGTGTCCTGGTCCTTGGTGGTTACCAGCACGATCGGGATATGCGCCGTTTCCGCGTTCTTGCTGATCGAACGGGTGGCCTGGAAGCCGTTGAGGTTGGGCATCACCACGTCCATGAGGATGAGATCGGGTTTTTCGGCAGTGGCCACTTCCACGCCGGCGGCACCGTCTTCGGCGGTGAGGGCTTCATGCCCCAGTTTTTCGACGATTCGCTTGATGCCGAGCAGCTGCGAGGGTGAATCGTCGACGATCAGGATACGGGCCATTACAACTTCCCCAAGTGGTGATTGCTGGAGGGATTCTAGTGGAAGCGCGGGATTTTTCCCACGCGCGGACGTGGTTGCGCGGCAGCGCCACGCGCCGCCGCGGGGGACTCAGCCGGTACCGAACTCGACCAGGGTGCGGCCGAACGAAGCGCCCTGGAGCATGTCGCGGAATACCCCGGGCAAACCGTCCAGGCGCGTGGTGGCGGTGTGGATGTCGGCCAGGTGGGCGGGTTTCCAGTCGCTCGCCAGATGTTGCCAGACTTCGTGGCGGATATCGCGGGCGGTACCGGCCGAGGCCACGCCGAGCAGGCTGACGCCGCGGATGATGAAGGGCATCACCGTTGTCGACAACGCGGCGCTGGCCGCCAGCCCGCAACTGGCCACATTGCCATACGGGGCGGTGGCCGCCAGCAGCGACGCCAGCATGTCGCCACCCACGGTATCCATGGCACCACCGAAGCGCGCCGACACCATGGGTTTGCCGGCCGCGTTGATGGCATCGCGTGCCAGGCACGCGGTGGCGCCCAGCCGGCCCAGGAAGTCGTGGCGGTCGACCTTGCCGCTGACGGCGTGTACGTCGAAGCCGGCGCGGGTGAAGATGTCCACCGCCAGCATGCCGACGCCGCCGCTGGCGCCGGTGACGGCGACCGGGCCGAGCTCGGGCGTCTGCCGGTTTTCCAGCATGCGGTACAGGCCCAGCGCGGCGGTGAAGCCGGCGGTGCCGAGGATCATGGCTTCGCGCAGATCCAGACCCCGGGGCAGGGGAACGGTCCACTCGGCCTGCAGGCGGGCGTACTCGGCGTAGCCGCCATCGCGGGTTTCGGACAGGCCGCAACCGGTGCACAGGACCGCGTCGCCTTCCTTGAAAGCCGGGTCGGTGGAGGCGACCACGTGCCCGGCCACGTCGATGCCGCCGACCAGGGGGAAACGGCGCAGTATCCGGCCCTCGCCGGTGCCGGCCAGCGCGTCCTTGTAGTTGACGCTGGAGTACGCGGTGCGGATGACCACTTCGCCGGCGGCCAGGTCGTCCAGGTGCAGG
Source organism: uncultured Rhodanobacteraceae bacterium (assembly GCA_964566965.1). Taxonomy (GTDB): domain Bacteria; phylum Pseudomonadota; class Gammaproteobacteria; order Xanthomonadales; family Rhodanobacteraceae; genus Oleiagrimonas. Next base: position 8,685 of record CAZMKO010000050.1, on the reverse strand, counting down.
GTGTCGATACCGGCGCGATAACCGTCATCGTCGTTGTGGATGTGAAAGGCGCGGAAGGTGTCGGGCAGATCGGCCATGGCGTCGGGATCCTGGCGTGGAAAGGGCATGGTATCGGGGCGGCGCGTGCCGAACTTCCTTCAGAGACCGGCGGCCAGCCCCGCCGGCCGCCGGCGGTCGTTGGCGCCTTCCAGCAGACCGGTATCGGGATTTGCCACGATGGCTTCGTCGGCGCCCCAGGACTGCACATGTTTGAAGGTGTAACCCATGGTCTTCAATGTGGTCCGTGCGGCATCGGTCAGCAGACCCGGTTCGATGTAGATTTCTTCCGGCCACCATTGCTGGTGCATGCGCGGCGCGTTCACGGCCTGCTGCGCGTTCATGCCGAAGTCGATGACATTGAGGATGCTCATCAGCGTGGTCGAGATGATGGTCGAGCCGCCGGGGCTGCCGGTGACCATGAACAGCTTGCCGTCCTTCAGCAGGATGGTCGGCGTCATCGAACTCAGCGGGCGTTTGCCGGGTTCGATCTTGTTGATCTCGCCCTGCACCAGCCCGAACGAGTTGGGCACGCCGGGTTTGGAGGTGAAATCGTCCATCTCGTTGTTGAGAAAGAACCCGGTGTCGCCGGCAATCTGCGCGATGCCGAACAGGTAGTTGATGGTGTAGGTGACGGCGACCGCATTGCCATCCTTGTCGACCACCGAGTAATGCGTGGTGTTGGTGCCTTCCGGCGCTCCCAGACTGCCGGTGATCTCCGAAGAGGGCGTGGCCTTGCCCGGGGTGATGGTGTCGCGCATGCGCGTGATGTGCGTCGGCGCCAGCAGCTTGTCGATGGGGTTTTTCACGAACGCCGGGTCGCCCAGGTACGTGTTGCGGTCGGCGAAGGCGCGACGCTCGGCCTCGGCGACATGGCTGACGGTTTTTACCGAACCGTAGCCCCACTCGTGCAACGGCCACGGCTCGGCGATCTTCAGGATCTGGCACAGTGTGGTGCCGCCCGAGCTGGGTGGCGGTGCCGAAACCACCTCGTAGCCCTTGTAGTCGCACTTCACAGGCGTGTCCCACTGCACCGTGTAGTTGGCGAAATCGTCCAGTGACAGGATGCCGCCGTTGGCGTCGCTGGCCTTGACCACGGCCTTGGCGATGGGTCCGTTGTAGAAGGCGTCGGTGCCGCCCTTGGCAATGGCTTCCAGCGTGTCGGCCAGGTTCTTCTGTACCAGTGTCTCACCGGCCTTCCAGGGCTTGCCGTGGTTGAGAAACACCGATGCCACGTTGGGGTGTTTCGTGAAGTCGTGCGTGCGTTCGTCCAGGATGTTGACATCACCCTGTTTCAGTACGTATCCGTCACGGGCCAGTTTGATGGCCGGTTCGATCACGTCCTTGAGCGACATGGTGCCGTATTTTTCCAGCGCCGCGTTGAGCCCCATGACGGTGCCCGGTACGCCGACGCCGAGGTACGTACCGGTACTGCGCCCCTTGACCACGTTGCCGTCGTCATCCTGGAACATGGTGGTGGTGGCCTTGGCAGGAGCCTTTTCGCGGAAGTCCAGGAACACGTTCTTGCCGTCGGCCAGGTGGATGGTCATGAATCCGCCGCCACCGATATTGCCGCAGCACGGATGCGTCACCGCTTCGGCGTAGCCCACCGCCACCGCGGCATCGACGGCGTTGCCGCCACGCTTGAGAATGTCCACGCCGACCCGGGTGGCCAGGTGTTGGGCCGACACCACCATGGCGTGCTTCGCCGTGACCGGCTTGTCCTTGGCCAGTGCCTCGCGGGTGGTGGCCGGTGCATTGGTGTCGACCGCCTGCATCGCATCATGGGTGGACGTCGCCGCCTGTTGGGCGAGTGCGGCGGGAGCCATGGTCAGCAGGGCCAACATGGCACTGGCGATCAGGGTCTTGTGCATGGGATGTCTCGTCGCGGGTGTGTGTCCATGGTGGCGCAAGGTGAGGGTGGTGTCATCCGGGGCGGGACCCGGGACTCGGGAAAGCATCGCGGCCATGGGCCGCTCCTGCAATGGGTTTCAGGAGGTTCCAGGCGAGCCCTGTAGACACTCTGTTCGCCGCCACGCCTTCACCGCCTCCACCAGGCCCAGGCAATCGGCAAACCGGTTGTACAGCGGGGTGGGGGCCAGGCGGATGACGTCCGGTTCGCGCCAGTCGCCGATGATGCCGTGGTCGACCAGGTGGTCGAACAGGGCGCGGCCGCGCTCACGGCCGCCGATCACGCGCACCGACAGTTGCGCGCCGCGGCGCGAGGGATCACGTGGCGTGACCGACTCCAGGGTGCCGGCCAGTTCGGTGTCGATCAGCCATTCCAGGTATCCGGTCAGCGCCAGGGATTTTTCGCGCAGACGCGTCATGCCGGCACGGTGGAATTGTTCGAGCGAGATGCGCAACGGGGCCAGCGCCAGGATCGGCGGGTTGGACAACTGCCAGCCGTCGGCGCCCGGGGTGGGTTCGAACTGCGGCTTCATCAGGAATCGCGAGGCCTTGTCGTTGCCCCACCAGCCGGCGAAACGGGGCAGGTCGGCGCGTGCGTGGCGGGCGTGCACGAAGGCTCCGCCCACCGCGCCGGGACCGGCATTGAGGTACTTGTAGCTGCACCACACCGCGAAGTCGGCGCCGCTGTCGTGCAGCTGCAGGGGCAGGTTGCCCACGGCGTGGGCCAGGTCGAAGCCGACCAGACAGCCATGCTTGTGCCCGAGCCGGGTGATGGCTTCCAGATCGAAGGCCTGGCCGTTGCGGTATTGCACGCCCGGCAACAGCACCAGCGCGACGCGGTCGCCGTGCTCGTCCAGGGCGCGTTCGATGGCGGCCATGGAGAGGGTGTCGCCGTCCTCGTCCGGTTCCAGTTCGATCAGGTCGCGTTCCGGGTCGAAGCCGTGGAAGCGGATCTGCGACGCCAGCGCGTAACGGTCGGTGGGGAAGGCGCCGGCTTCCATCAGGATGGCCGGGCGTGCCGCCGTGGGGCGGTAGAAGCTGACCATCATCAGGTGCAGATTGACGCCCAGCGTGTTCATGGCGACCACTTCGGACGGTTCGGCGCCGACCACCTCGGCCAGGTGCTCGCGCACGTATTCGTGGTAGGCCATCCATGGCAGGCGGCCCTCGAAGTGGCCTTCCACGCCGAGTTGGCCCCAATCGTCCAGTTCGGCCAGGACCGCTTCGCGCACACCGCGTGGCTGCAGGCCCAGCGAGTTGCCGCAGAAATACAGGCCGTCGCCGCCGTCGTGCGGCGGAATCAGGAACTCGTCGCGCAATGCACGCAGGGGATCGGCGGCGTCACGGGCATGTGCCCAGTCGGAGCTGGCCTGAAAATCGGGCATGGGGAAATCCTGTAGGTGGAGGGATCAGCGCAGGGCCGAGGTGATCGCGGCGCACCCTTCGTCGAAGTGGCGCGTCCAGTCGGCACCGGCCTCGCTGTGACTCGGCCGCACGCAGCGGATCTGCACCGCGTGGCCGTCGTGGAAGTAGTTGTGCGTGACGTAGGTCTGCTCGATGCCGCCTTCGGAGGCGGTGTAGTGGAACGTGGTGGGCGAGGAGCGATCCTTGTCGAGCTGGAAGTCGGGCAGCACTTGCGCGTGCGCGGCGTCGCTCGCCACGAAGGCCTGGAAGTCGGTGATGTCCCGCACCTGCTTGCTGGTGACCGACACCCGCGCCAGCACCGACTTGCCGGTGGGCGAGGTGTCGGGCACCTGGAAGACCACGGTCTCCGGGTCGCCCCGGGTCTGCATGATGCGCGACCAGCCGTCGGGCACGTCGAACCGGAAACCGCCGTTGTCGAACGTGTAGCTCGCGGCGAAGGCGGCGGGGGAGGCCATCAGGGCCAGGATCAGCGCGGCGCGGCGCAGGCTACGCGGACGGAGCATGGGCGGAGTTCCGGTGGGTGGAAAAACGGTTTGGCGGCAGGCCCAACCATTCCAGGGCGGTGCCGTGCATCAGGCGCGCTTCGGCGTCGCCGTCCAACTTGAGTGATTCGATGCCGCTGCCGGGTTCCTGCTCGCCGAGCGGGAACGGGTAGTCGGTGCCCAGCATCACGCGGTCGACGCCGGCCACGTCGAGCAGGTAGGCCAGGGCCTGCGGATCGTGCACGCAGGAGTCGAAATACAGTTGCTTGAAGTACTCGCGCGGGTTGCGCGCGTTGTCCACGGCGACCAGATCCGGCCGCATGCGGAAGCCGTGCTCGATGCGGCCGATGGTGAACGGGAAACTGCCGCCACCGTGGGCCAGCATCACGCGCAGTGCGGGCAAACGTTCCAGTACGCCGCCGAAGATCAGGCTGCAGGCGGCGCGGGACTGCTCGGCCGGCATGCCGACCAGCCATGGCATCCAGTATTTGGGCATGGTGTCGAAACCCATCATGTCCCAGGGGTGCACCATCACCGCGGCACCGAGGTCGGCAGCGGCCTCGAAGAACGGGAACAATTCCGGGGCGTCCAGGTTCCACTGGTTGCAATGCGAGCCGATCTGCACACCGGCCAAATCCAGTTGTTCGATGCAGCGCTCCAGTTCCTGGATGGCCAGGGTCGGCGACTGCAGCGGCACCGTGCCCAGACCGACCACCGAGGAGGGATGGTCGCGGCACACGCCGGCGGTATGGTCGTTGAGATGGCGATGCAGGTCCAGGGCCTGGTTGCCGGGGGCCCAGTATGAGAACAGCACCGGCACCGTGGAGATCACCTGCACATCTACGCCGTGCTCGCGGTATTCGTTGATGCGCGTGGCCGGATCGAACGCCGAATCCCATACTTCGCGGAAGAAACGTCCGTCCTTGTAGATGCGGTTGTGGCCGTCGCTGTGGGTCATCACGGCGAAACGGTTGTCTCCGTATTTTTTGGCCAGGTCCGGCCAGTCATGCGGCAGGATGTGGCTGTGCACGTCGATTTTCAGCATGCCCTTGAGTGTAGTCCATCGCCAGGGTGCCGTCGTGGTGGAGATCACGTCATGGCGGTCATGCGGCATCGCGTGTCGTCTGGGCGCGCTCCAGGATATGGGCGAGGGTATCGATATTGTCGGTGAGCCGATCGCTCAGGATCGCCAGATGCCGCGTGGTGGCGGCGTCCGGGTCATCGGCCAGGATGGTTGCCAGGGCTTTCTGGCGATCACGCAGCGAAGGCATGGCGACCGGTGTACGCCGCGTGCCCAGTGCCTCGGCCAGTTCGTGCAGGTGGCGTTGCGCCATGCCGATGAAATCGTCCATGGCCTGGGCGCATGGCGTGCGGTCGCAGTCGTCCAGCAGGGCTTCCAGGGCCATGGCGGTGCGCACCAGGCGGTTGGCGGCGGTAAACAGCGAGGTGGCCAATTCCACGATGTCGATGTGCGAGGCCGGCTCGGCGCGCAGCCGGTCCAGCGAGGCCTGGGCGTTGCTGCGCGCGGCACGTGCCGTGCTGCGTGCTTCCCAGCGCACCTGCCCGGTGTCCGCCTCGGACAAGGTGTGCAGATAGTCCGCGTAGCTGTGCAGCATGTCGGCCAGGGCCTGGCGCACGCGGCCCTGCTCCCAGGTCGGCCAGGCAAGATAGGCCAGCAGGGCCAGCATGCAGCCGAGCACGGTATTGATCACCCGCTCGGTGGCCGCGGCGGCCGGTGCCACGCCTTCGAAGCTCATCAGGATGACCACGGTACCGGTCAGGGCCGCCACGGCGATGCCGTAATGGGCGCTGGCCAGGTAGCGAAACCCGAAACACAGCACCGCCATCAGGGCCAGGTGGGCCCACAGGCTCTGTGGCGTGAGGAACAGCAGCGCGGTGGTCAGCAGCAGGCCGGCAATGGTGCCCAGCATGCGCAGCAGACCGAAATTCAGCGTGGCACCGAAGTCCGGACGCAGCACGATGGCGGCGGTCATCGGCAACCAGTAACCGTGGCCGATACCGATGTGTTGCGAGGCCACGCCGGCCAACACCAGCAGTACCGTCAGCCGGATGGCATGGCGGAACGCCACGGATGACAACGTGAGGTTGGCGCGCAGGGCCGCCAGGGGAGCGATGCTGCGCAAAGCGCGGGGCAGAGTGGTATCCGCCTTGAAGGCGCGGATCTCGCCCTGACTGCCGGCCCAGTTGGCATTGCGCACCGCGGCTGCGATCTGGCCGGTGAGCGCGTGTGCATGCACCAGGGCACTGTCGTCGCGCACGTGCTCGGCCAGCTCGGTGTCGATGGTCTGCAGCACGCCCAGCGCGCGTTCGGCGCGGCGCGGCGGCTCGGCCCGTTCCAGCGCCTGGGCGACGGCGTCCAGTGTCCGGCCGGCCGCCGTGCGATAGCGTGTGTTCCGGGTCTGATCCGTGACCGTTTCATTCAGCGCCATCAATTCCAGGCGCATGCGTTCGGCGAGTTCCAGCAGGGTGTGGAAGGCTTCCATGGCGCGGCTGCGCGAGGTCGGGCGGCCCAGCAGGGTCTGCTGCAGGTAGGTCAGGGTGTCGGAGACCGGGGGCGCTTCGTCCGGCGGCAGTTGCTGGCGCGCCTGTCGCGCCAGGTCCCGGTACACCGAGGCCAGCGCGAAACGCTCGGGACGGTAGCGGCGCAGTGGCCAAGCCGCGATCGAGAACAGCGCCTGCAGTCCGCCGCCGGCCAGGATCAGGGCGCTGGCGCCCACGGCGTGCCGCCACGAGGGCAGCTCGGCGGTGGTGGACACGATCAGCAGGATGATGCTGGTCATGCCCACGCGGGTCATGCGCGGCCCGAACACGACCAGCATGCCACCGACAAACCCCCACACGGCCAATGCCGGCAGCAGCAGATGCGGGTGCCCGCCGATCAGGAACCCGGCCAGAGCCGAGAGTGCGCCGGCCACGGTGACCGCGGCGATCAGTTTCAAGCGTTGCAGGTAGTGCCCCGGCTGGTCGGCGAACATCACGTTCAGCGCGCCCACGCCCATGCCCAGGCCGGCCAGCGGATGTCCGGCAAGGAAACCGATCACCAGCGGCAGCACCACGGCGGCCGTGTTGCGCAGGGCCACCATCACCGGCACGTCGGGGCGCCGGACCCGGGTCAGGGATGAGACGAGTGAGGAACGCAGCGAATAGGCGCTGGCGGACATGGCGATGCAAGGTGGCCGGAAGCCGGTTCATTGTGGGACAAGTCGCCGATCGCCGCGACCGTCCACGCGTGCCCCGTCTGTCCGGCGTTCAGGCATCGGCGGTTGGATCGGCCCGGAGCGGGCCGGGCCGGTCGTCGGATTCAGGCGCGTCCCGCGAACGTGCCGGTGGAGGTGTTGACGGTGACTTTTTCGCCGTTGGCAATGTATTCGGGTACCTGGATCTCGATGCCGGTGGCCAGGCGTGCCGGCTTGGTGCGCTTGGTGGCACTGGCGCCCTTCAGTTCGGGCGCGGTGTCGGTCACCTCCAGGGTCACGCTGGCCGGCACCTGCAGGCCGACGGCGGCATCGTCGATCAGCTGCACGTAATAGCCGTCCTCGCCGTCGACGATGTAACCGGCGTTGTCGCCGATGGCCTCCGGCGACAGGGTGTACTGCGAGAAGTCCTCGGCATCCATGAACACGTAGTTGGCGTCGTCCATGTAGGAAAACGTCGCCTGGCGCCGGGTCAGTTCCACCTCCGTCAGCGGGTCGTCGGCACGCACGCTGAGGTCGAGCTTGCGGTTGCCGGGGATGGAGTACAACGTGAACCGGAAGGTGACGTTGCCGCCGCGTGCGGTGGGTGCGCTGCGCTGCACGTCACGCACCTGGTAGACGGTGCCTTCGTGTTCGATGACGTGGCCTTTCTTGGTATCGGAAGCTTTCATTTTTTCAGGAGCGAGGGGCGAGGGTGTAGGAGCCTGCCTTGCAGGCGATTGCCGGATTATTCCGCACATCATGCAATCGCCTGCAAGGCAGGCTCCTACATCAAAGAAGGGAGCTTATTTGGGCGCCAGGCGCACGGCGCCGTCGAGGCGGATCGTCTCGCCGTTGATGTAGCGGTTGCCGAGGATGAAGGACACGGTATCAGCGTATTCCTCCGGCTTGCCGAGGCGGGACGGGAACGGGATCGAGGCCGAGAGCGATTCCTGCACCTCCGGCGGCATGCCGTCGACCATCGGGGTCCAGAAGATGCCCGGTGCGATGGTCGCCACGCGGATGCCGAAACGCGACAGCTCACGCGCCATCGGAAGGGTCATGCCGACCACGCCGCCCTTGGAGGCGGAATAGGCGGCCTGGCCGATCTGGCCTTCGTAGGCGGCCACCGAGGCGGTGTTGACGATGACGCCGCGTTCGCCGTCCTCGCCCGCCTCGTTGCCCTGCATCAGCACGGCGCCGGCCTTGGCCACGTTGAAACTGCCGACCAGGTTCACCATCACGGTGGCCTTGAACGTGTCCAACGGCATCGGCCCCTGGCGGCCCAGCACGCGCCCGGCGCCGAGAATACCGGCGCAGTTGATGACCACGTTGAGGCCGCCCATGGCTTCGTGCGCCGCCTTGGCGTTGGCCGTCACTTCGTCCTCGCTGGTGACGTCGGTACGCAGGAAGCGCGCCGAGTCGCCCAGCGCCGAGGCGGCCGCCTGGCCCTTTTCCTCGTTCACGTCGAACAACGCCACCCGGCCGCCGTGGGTGGTGACATGATGCGCCACCGCATGGCCCAGACCGGACGCACCGCCGGTGATGATGGCTTTCACTTGATCGAGCTGCATGGGGATCTCCTTCGTGCAAGGCGGCCATTCTAACCAACTCGCGGCGTGAGGGCTTGAGGGGGG
>CAZMKO010000049.1:0-17337 GCA_964566965.1 uncultured Rhodanobacteraceae bacterium | reverse complement strand
AAAAAACGGAAATCGCACACCGGGCGCTTCCTGGCCCCGCACCTGAGATCCTGACCGGAAACAGGGGGTAGGAGCCAGCCCTGCTGGCGATTGCCCTGTTATACGCATAATCATGCCATCGCCAGCAGGGCTGGCTCCCACGAGCGAGGGCACGAGGCTTCCCGGAACCGTACCGGTATGATGGACGGCATGACCGAACAGCCAAACTCCCCCCTGATCCGCGCGCCCATCGAAGTGCGTTGGCGCGACCTCGACGCCTTCAACCACGTCAACAACGCCACCTACCTGACCTACCTGGAACAGGCGCGTCTGGTGTGGCTGAAAAAGGTGCCCGGCACATGGTTCCACGAACACGCCATGCCGGTGCTGGCCAGCAGCGAGATCAACTACCGCCGCCCCATCGGCTGGCCGGCAGACATTGTCATCGAGCTTGCCTGCGAGCGGCTGGGCAAAAGTTCCATGACCATCGGCCACCGCATCGTCGAGGCCGGCGATCGCGACGTGCTGTACAGCGACGGGCGCGTGGTCATGGTCTGGATGGACCCGGCAGCCGGCAAATCGGTGCCCATTCCCGAGGCCATCCGCGCGGCCGTCGGATCCGATGTTTGACGCCAGATGAACCGGCGCTGCCGGGACCGGACAAGCAACGCGGACAGGTCCTAAGATAGGGGTTCCATCCGCATTGGAGGCGTTGCCCCATGTCCCGTCTGTTGCTTGCCCTGGCCGTCGCCACCACCACGGCCGCACCCGCCGTCGCCCTGGCCGCCGACAACGGCGCCACCGACATCACCATCTACCGCAGTAGCGACAGCTCACTGTTCAGCGCCGCCAGTGACGGCTCGGTGGACGCCGGCCATGCCGTGGTGCACGAGCAGCGCAAGCTGCACCTGGAATCGGGCACGCACGACATGGTCATCAGCAACCTGCCCGACTTCCTCGACCCCGAGGCGGTGAACCTGGCCTTCGACGCCGACAAGGCCAAGGTGCTGTCGCAACGCCTGATGCTGCCACGCGGGCAAAACGGCACGCTCAGTGGCCATATCGGCAAGACCGTCTCGGTGCTGGGCAACGGCGGCGACACCATCGCCCAAGGCGAGCTGTTCCAGGTCAACCCCGACGGCAGCCTGGTCATTGGCGGTGACGTGTTCGGTCCCACGGTGGTGCGCGACTATGCGGCCGTGCGCCTCACCAACGGCCAGGTCGGCGGCGGCGCGCGCCTGCAACTGCGTGTCAACGCATCCGGCGCCGGCGATACCCGCGCCACGCTCACCTATCCCACCTCCGGTATCGGTTGGCGCGGTGCCTATACCGGCATCATCCAGCCCGGCGGCAGCTGCCACATGAAGCTGAAGTCGATGGCCAGCATCGCCAACCGCAGCGGTCGCGACTGGAGCGACAGCAACATCAAGCTGGTGGCCGGCTCCCCCAATTTCAGCAAGCCGCGCGCGGCACGCCCGATGATGAAGACCATGGCCGTGCAATCGAGTGCGGCCGGCTACGAAGCCGCGCCGGCCCAGGGCACGCTTGGCGATTACCGCACCTACACCCTGCCCGGTGCCGTGACCCTGCCCAAGGGCAGCGTGACCCTGACGCCGCTGTACCAGCCGCGCACCATCGACTGCGAACGCACCTGGCTGTTCGAAAATGGCAACACCTGGTCGCCGGCGCATCCGGTCACCAGCAACGGCAATGACGGGACGCGGCACGCGCCGGTCAGCAGCACACTGCACTTCAAGGCGTTCGACAGTTTTCCGGCCGGCTACCTGCGTGTGTTGACCCTGGACAGCGACGGCAACGCCGAATTCCTCGGCGAAGGCCAGGTCGAGGACACTCCCAAGGGTCAGGGCATCGACCTCACCCTGGGCACTGCTTTCGACCTCACCGGTACCCGCGAACGCACGCAATTCAAGCTGGACAAGTCGGGGCGTCACATGGACGAGGCCTTCCGCATCGTGCTGAGCAACGCCGGCGACAGCGATCGCGTCATTACGGTGCGCGAGCATCCCTATCGCTGGCACGAGTGGGAACTGGTGTCCTCCAGCAGCCGACCCAGCAAGCAGACGCCCGACGTGCTGGAGTTCCGCATCAAGGTGCCGGCCAACGGCGAGGCGACATTGGACTACGCGGTCCGCTACAGCTGGACCGCCGCCGACGAATGATTGACATGCCGGCGCCGACACGGGCCGTCACCGATCAACGGAGGAACAGATCATGTCTGCAGCACCACGTTTACGCCCCCGCGCGGCTACCGCCACCCTGGCCGTGACGGCCCTGTTCATGGCCGGTTGCGGCAATGCCGGCACCTCGGCCCCGGCGGCGGCGGCTTCCGCTCCGGCCGCGGCGCTGACCAGTCGCGTCGCTTCCGGCATCCCGGACAACCAAGCCCTCTTTGCCGCCGCGCGGACAGCCCTGGCCGAAGTGCCGGGCGGCACCCTGGTCGGCATCGAGAGCGAGCATGGCGGCAGTTACTGGGAAGCCAAGGTGGTCCGTGACGACGGACAGCGCGTGAAACTGCGCGTCGCCGCCGACGGCAGCCGGATCGAACGCGGCCCGCGCGAATCCGGCCACGGCGACCACAAACGCGACAAATGGCGCCGGCGCGTCGAAGCCGCGCACCTGGACTACGCCAAGGCCGGCACGGCCATCTCGACCGTGCGCTCCGGCCATATCACCGAACTGGAACTGGATGACCACTACGGCAAGGTCGTCTGGGAAGCCGACGTGCGCACCGATGACGGCAAGTTCAAAGTGAAGATCGACGCCGGCAACGGCGCGGTGCTCGACAACCGGCGCGACTGAGAGCATGTGAAAAATCGCCCCGCCGCATTCCCGCTGCGGCGGCCGGTTTTCTCACCAGCGCCGAGGCGGCCGGGCCGTACCCATCAGGCGTCGCCGGTGGCCACCGGGTTGTCGGCGGCGCTGCTCCACCCGCTCCACGACGGCGCGTACAAACGCGAGCCGTGCAGCCCCGCCTGTTCCATCGCCAGCAGGTTGTGACAGGCGGTGACCCCGGATCCGCACATGTGCACCACGCTGGCCGGATCACGTCCGCCGATCAGTGCCAGCCACTCCTCGCGCAGTGCCGATGCCGATTTCCAGCGGCCGTCGGCCAGCAGATTGTCAGCGAACGGGCGATTCAGTGCACCGGGCACATGACCGGCACGCGGATCGATGGGCTCGTGTTCACCACGGTAACGGGGCGCGGCCCGCGCATCCACCAGTACGATGTCGCCGTGATCCAGGCCGGTGCGCAACGCGTCGGTCAGCAACACGCGCGAGGCATCGAAACACACCCGGGGGCGGGTCGCCTCGCGGTCGACCGCGCCGTCGTCCAGTGATCTCCCCGCGGCACGCCAGGCGGCCAGGCCGCCATCGAGTACGCGCGCGGGAGCACCCATCCAGCGCATCAGCCACCACAGGCGGGCCGCCGCCATGGCACCGCCGGCGGCATCATGGGCAATCACGGTGAGTCCTTCATGCCACCCCCAACGCCCCAGGGAGCGGGCAAAATCGGCCGCCTCGGGAAGGGGGTGACGACCCAGCTCGGCGACCTTGCCCAGGTCGGAAAGGTCCTCGTCCAGGCTGGCGTACACGGCGCCGGGAAGGTGCCCACCAAGCCACTGCCGTCGGCCGCCGACCGGGTCGGCCAGATCAAAGCGGCAATCGACCAGCAACAGCGTGCGGGGATCGGCAGCTGCCAGTTCCGCGGCGCTGATCAGGGGTGCGACGGTATCCATGGCTCTCCCATCCTCTTCAACATGTTGAGCAGCATGGCCGCGGTCGCACCCCAGATGCGGAACCCGCCGAAGCGGAACTCGACCATCGGCCGGCGCGCACCACGATACTCCACGGTGTAGCTGCGCAGGTTGTCGCGACTGAGAAAGAACGCCAACGGCACCTCGAACACATCGGCCACTTCGCCGGCATTGGGTACCAAAGCCGGTGCGTCGGCGGCAATGCGCGCCACCACCGGCGTCACGCGAAACCCGCTGATCGTCTCAAAGCAATCCAGGTAACCCAGCGGTGTCACGGCATCGCGCGGCAGCCCGATCTCCTCCTCGCTTTCGCGCAGGGCGGTATCGACCATGTCGTCATCGCCCGGCTCCATGCCGCCACCGGGAAACGCGACCTGCCCGGCATGCTTGGCCAGGCGATCGTGGCGACGGGTGAAGATGATGTTTTCCTCGCCATCGTCACGCACGGCAACCAGCACCGCGGCCGGCACAAGTGGCGCGTCACCAAGCCATTCAACCATGCTTGCGTGGTTCCAGCCCGGGCCCGACGGTGGCGCCTGCAAGGGGATCAGGGCGCTTTCGAGCCGATGCGCGGCCGGACTCATGGCACGCGCTCCCGCGCCGGCAACACCTCGCGCATCAGGCGCCGGCGTTCGGCATCATCCATGCCGCCCCAGCGGGCGATCTCATCCAGGGTGCGACGGCATCCGATACAGAGGCCCGCGGGATCGAGGCGGCACACGCCGACGCAGGGCGTACGGACAGGAGAATCATCAACAGCTCGCATGGGGGCATGCTAGCCCAGTTTGTGCCGCGACGGTGACGCTGGCCATCGCGGCCATGGGCCGCTCCCACAGGGCACCTCGAAAAACTCCGGCCCGACTTCCGGACTGGGCATGCCGGATGCCTCATTTTTCTTGTGGGAGCGGCCCATGGCCGCGATCGGGCCTGCCGATACATCCGTCCATGCCCCGGACATCCTTGATACCGGGTTTTTCGAGATCCCCCACAGGGCTTGCCTGAAACTTCTTGAAACCTTGCGGGAGGGGTTTCAACCCCGATGCCATGATCTGGTCGACATCTTTCCGGATCGCGCGCACGACGACGCGGCGGTGTGTTGCCACACCGCCGCGTCGGGCAAACGCCGGGCTTCAAGCCGCGGGGTTCAGTCTTCGTCGTCGACGAAGGCGTCGTTGACGTCGATCACCTTGCGGCCACGGTAGTAGCCGTCCTTGGTGATGTGGTGACGACGATGCACTTCGCCGGTGGTCGGATCGGTCGCCAGCTGGACGGTCTTCAGCTTGTCGTGTCCGCGGCGCATGCCACGGGTGGAAGGCGTTCTGCGGCTTTTGGCAACGGCCATGGTGTTTCTCCGGGGTTACTTGCGTTTGAGTTCGCGCAAAACCGCGAACGGGTTTTCTTGTTCCGGCTCCGACGGCGCATCCGGCGCCCTCGACTCCATGCCCTCCTCGGGCCATTCACTTTGCGGCGCCACCGGCACCAACGGCACGGCCAGCAGCAGCTCGTCCTCCATGACCGCCAGCGGATGGATGCGATCATCCTCCACCAGCAGCGGCTCGCACTCCGGTGGCAGCGCCGACTCCTCGCGGTCGTCGGTCACCAGCCCCAGGCGTCGCTCCAGCGCCACCGGCATCACGAACGGCTCCAGCGAACGCTGACAGGTCAGCGTCAATGCAGCGCGCACGTTGACATCCAAGTACGCCGTGCCCATGTCGTCACGACCGAAATCCAGCGTGTACGCGACCTCACCGCCGGCATCGGCCAGCAACTCACGCAGGCGCGTCATGCGAGCCAGCGGCAGGGTGCCCTCGAAGGAGCGCCGCGCCGAGACCATTCGCCACGGGTCCACGGTCTCGGGTAAAGTCATGAACATAGCCTTGCAATTCTATGGAACACGCCCGGACGAGTCAATCACGGGCGGGCGCGACTTGCCCGGGACCGTACCGGGTGTTTGAATCGTGCCACGACCGAAGGGGGGGATTCACCGTGAATGCACTGGCCCTGGCCACCGCCACCGCCGTCCTGCTGCTGCTCGTGCTGGCGACACTCAGCCTGTGGCACGTGCGCCGGCTGCGGCGGCGTCATGCCGCGCTGCACCAGTTGCTGGACCACGCCGACCACCTGGAAGCGGATCTCAAGGAATGCCGACACCGTCTGGACCGCGCCCATGCCGTGATGGAAGTGAAGCCCGGCCAGCCGGTGGCCGGTGAAACCGGCGCCCGTGAAGCCGTGGACGCCGGGCTGCGCTCGCTGCTGGAGCACCGGTTGTGGATTCGCGACCAGTCCGCCCGGGCCAGTCAGGCGGAGCTGGACGCCGCGGTCACGGCGTTGACCCGGGCACGCGCGCAACTGGAGCCGCAATTGCGCGCGCTGGATCAGGCCCAGCGCGGTCTGGAGCAGGCGGTGCGCGATCACATCGCGCAGGAGCGGACATGAGCGGCGCGCCCCGCATCATCCTCGCCTCCACTTCGCCTTATCGCGCCCAGCTGCTGCGACGCCTGTTGCCCGATGTCGAGCAGCAGGCACCCGATGCCGACGAAACCCTGCAGGCAAACGAGGCGCCGGCCGACCGCGCCATGCGCCTGGCCACGGCCAAGGCACGCGCGGTGGCGCGCCAGGGGGCCGCGGCCATCGTGATCGGTTCCGACCAGGTCGCGGCCCTGGACGGCACCGTCCTGCGCAAACCCGGCGACGCGGCCACCGCCCACGCGCAGCTGGCGAAAAGTTCGGGCAATCGCGTCGATTTTTTCACGGCCGTGTGTGTCATCGCCCCGGGCGGCCGAGAGCATCACGCGCTGGACACCACGCGGGTGCAATTTCGTCCGCTCGACGACGCCACCATCGAACGCTACGTCGCCGCCGAGCAGCCGCTCGATTGCGCCGGCAGCTTCAAATGCGAAGGCCTCGGCATCAGCCTGTTCGAACGTATCGACAACGAGGACCCCACGGCCCTGGTCGGCTTGCCGCTGATTGCCGTGGCGCGGCTGTTGCGTGCCTGCAACGTCTGCCTGCCTTGACAGATTACTGGCGGCAGCCCGTCTGGTATGCGGCTGTCGCGGCTGAAGCCGTTCCCACAGGGCTTGCCTGAAACCCTTGCAGGGGGTCTTCAGCCGCGACAACACCGTCAACCCGCATCCCGCCGTTTCAACCACCGCTGCTGCGCCGCGTACGCCTTGCGCCACACCACGCAATCATCGCGCGGCATCGGAGGCAAGCGCGCCGCCGGCGCACGCGCGGCATAGAAAGCGAAACGACGCTCGCCGTGGTACAGGTCCTGCCGTTGCAGAAACGTCGGATCGGCCACGCGCGAGCAAACCGAGCCCAGCCATTCGGGGCGCTGGTGCGCGCGCAATATCCATTCGTCCACCACCAGCAGTACCGGCGCACCGGCATGCGCCTGGTAAAGCCCCTTCTCGTCACGCCGCCACACCGCCAGTTGCGCCGCGCGCCCATGTTTCGCGTTCAGCGGGCTGTCCAGCACGTACACCGGCCGGCGTCCGTCGAGCTGGAAGGCCAGTTCCGCCGCCAGGATGAAATTGTCGGCCACCAGCACGGTGTCGTCCGGCATCGTTGCCAGTACTTGCCGCGTGATCCCGGCACTCTGACGCCAGCCCGTGAAATTGACTGGAAAGGCCTTCATGCCCGCCAGCGCGCCCAACGCGCGGCCGCCGGCCGCCGTGGCGCCGAGGTAACCGAACACCAGCAACTGCAGCCCCAGGGCCATGATCACGGCGACCGCCATCACGGCCCGAGCGGAACGCGGCCGTGGCTGCTCGCGCCACAACACCGGCAACGCCACCAGCAACGGCAGATAGCCGGGCAGCGGCCAGTGCACGCGAAACCGGCTGGCGTCGGCGAACAGGCCGAACACGAAATAGCCGACCAGAAAGGTTCCCGCGACGACGCCCAGCACGTCCCACGGCGCGCCCTCGCGTCCGCGCCGCAGGCATCGCCACAACGCCCACACCATCACGCCGTACAACACCGGCGTTACCACGACCGCCTGTTCCAACGGCTGCACCAGCGCGCCGACATGGAAGGCCCAGGGGTTGCGCTCGACGAGTTGGAAATCCAGCCCGGCGCCATGCTGCTGCCAGTTGGACACCAGCAGCGGCACCAGTCCCGTCACCGCGATCGCCATGGCCAACCAAAACCCGCCGCGACGCCACTGCGCACGGCCACGCGGTGTCGCCACGAACAGCAGCAGGCCGGCCAGTACCAGCATGCCGGCGCGGTAATGGGTCAGCCAGGCCAGCGCAAGCGCCATGCCCAGCAGCCACCAGTCACCGATGGTGTCGCGTTGCATTGCCCGCACCAACGCATGCAACGCCAGCATCGCGGCCACGGTCAACGGCACGTCCGGCAGGGCCAGCACACCCAGTGTCCCGGCCAGCGGCAGTACCAGGCACAGGAGACCGGCCTGCCAGCCCGCGCGGGCGTCAAAGAGCCGCCGCGCCAGGGACACCACCAGCCATGGCAGGGCGCTGCCGACCACGATGAACGGCCAGCGCATGCCCAGCGTGCCGTGCCCGGCCACGGCCTCCCCGGCCCGGATCAGCCATGCCGTCAACGGCGGCAGATCGCTGTAGCCCCAGGCCGGATGCCGGCTTTCCATCCAGTAGAACGCCTCGTCCACGAACGGCGGCAGATGCGCGGCCACGATCAGCTTCAGCGCCAACCCGGTCACGAAAACCGCCAGGAAGGCCGCTCGCCAGCGCCCGGTGGCGGCAGCTACACTGCGACCATCATGCATGGAAGATGCGCTCCAAGGACATCGATACGTTCATGGTTGTCTCCGTTTCCGCTCCCGACGCACTGCGTCAATGCTTGGATCGTGCCCTGGCGCAGGTCAACCGCGTGCTGCTGGGCAAGCCGCACCAGGTCAAGCTGGCCTTCACCTGCCTGATTGCCGGCGGCCACCTGCTGCTCGAGGACGTGCCGGGCGTGGGCAAGACCACGCTGGCCCGCGCGCTGGCGGCCACGTTCGACCTGGATTTCCAGCGCATCCAGTTCACCAGCGATCTGCTCCCGTCGGACATCATCGGCATCAGCGTATACGAGCGCGAAGCCGGACGCTTCCGTTTCCATCCCGGCCCCATCCTGACCCAGCTGCTGCTGGCCGACGAGATCAACCGCGCCACCCCGAAGACGCAGAGTGCCCTGCTGGAAGCCATGGCCGAGGGGCAGGCCACCGTGGACGGCCGCACCCACGATCTGCCGCACCCGTTTTTCGTGGTGGCCACGCAGAATCCGCTGGATCTCGCCGGCACCTTCCCGTTGCCGGACTCCCAGCTGGACCGCTTCATGCTGCGGCTCAGCCTGGATTACCCGGACGCGGCCGCGGAGCGCGCGCTGCTGGCCGGGGACAACCATCACGCCACCCTGAAAGACCTGCGTCCGCAGCTGGATGTCGCGGCCATCGACCGCCTGCGCGCAACCGCACGCGCCGCCACCGCCAGCCCGGCGCTGCTCGACTACCTGCAGGCGTTGCTGACGGCCAGCCGCCGACACGGCGACATCCGCGTGGGACTGTCCCCGCGCGCGGGCCTGGCCCTGCTGGCCGCGGCGCGTGCCTGGGCCCTCCTGCACGAACGCGACTACGTCATCCCCGAGGACCTTCAGGCACTTTTCGTGGCGGTCGCCGCGCACCGCTTGATCCCCGGCCAGGGAGCCGACCGGCGTGCCCTGGCGCAGACGCTGCTCGACGAGGTTGCCGTGGAATGAAGCACGCGGCCGGGCACGCGACACCCTCGCCGGCAAGCCGTCCACGATGGCGGCGTCTGCTCACCGGGCAGTCCCTGCGGCGCCGCGCGCGCACCGAAGCGCTGCCCATCGTGCTGGGACGCAAGCGCATCTACCTGCTGCCCACCGGCTTCGGCATCGGCTTCACTCTCATCGAACTGGTGATGCTGCTGGGCGCGCTGAACTATTCCAACAACGCCGCGTTGCTCCTCACCTGCCTGCTGGCGGCGGTGACCGGCGGCAGCGCGCTGTCCACCTTCCGCAACATGGACGGCCTGCGCCTGGACGGCATCCGCGCCGGACATGCGACGGCCGGCGCACCGATCCACGTGCACCTGGATTTCGCCGTCGCGGCACGCTCCCGCCAGGCACTGCATCTGGACATCGGCGACCAGACGCT
Organism: uncultured Rhodanobacteraceae bacterium; assembly: GCA_964566965.1. GTDB lineage: Bacteria > Pseudomonadota > Gammaproteobacteria > Xanthomonadales > Rhodanobacteraceae > Oleiagrimonas. The sequence continues at coordinate 7,440 of CAZMKO010000049.1, read as the reverse complement.
GGTGGTACGCGTGCCGGGGCGGGGCAGCCACCCCGTCAACCTGTACCTGCCGACAAATCAACGCGGCTGGATGAGCATGCCGGCACTGCGCATGCACACCACCTGGCCATTCGGCATGTTCCGGGCCTGGAGCTGGCTGCGGCCGGACCACCGGATCCTGGTCTATCCGCAACCGGAGACGGCGGGACCACCACCGGCCGACGGCCAGGCCAGCGCCACCGCTTCCCGCCCGCGGCAAGGCGACGGTGACGACCTGGCCGGCCTGCGTGCCTACCGCCCGGGCGATCCGCGCAAGCACATCGCCTGGAAAGCCAGTGCCCGTCACGAAAATCTGCTGGTGCGCGAGCACGAGCGCGCCATGCGGCGACAGGCTCCCGTACTGGATTGGCAGGCCACCCGCGGCCTGCCGCACGAACAGCGCATCGCCCGGCTGGCGCGCTGGGTGGTCGCGGCCCATGCCGCCGGCCAACGCTGGTCGCTGCGACTGCCGGGACAGCCCCTGGGCACCGGCACCGGCAGCGCGCACTATCACCGCTGCATGCGCGCGCTGGCGCTGATGCCGACGACGGCCGTCTGAGCACACCTGAAAATCGTCCACCGATGGCGGGCGATTTTTCACAGGCACTGAGGCCATTCAGCGCGGCGGCTGCGTCTCGAACGCGGTCACGTCCGCGGGCAACACGTACCAGTCCTGCTTCTCGCAGGTCCAGACATGGACTGTAGGGCGAATCATGCGCGTATCGGCAAGCCCGCCCGGCTTCAGCATGAGCATATCCGGCGCCTCGGGATTGGCGTGATACACATGGCTGCCGCAAGACGGACAGAAATGCGCCACGCTGGTCTGTCCGCTGGCACCGGTACGGCGCCACTCGCGCAGCTCTCCGTGGCATTCCAGCGCCTCGGCCCGCACCATCGCGCTGACGCCGAAGGCACCGCCCGACGCGGCCTGGCACTGTCGGCAGTGGCACACGGCCACCACCAGCGGCGCCTCGTGCAGAAGATAGGAAACGGCGCCACAGACGCAGGCGCCACGAACCGGATAAGCGATGTCGGAAGGCATGACCGAAGCGTCGCGCAATCCGCCCGACACCGCAACACGAATGCATGGCGTAGCCTCCCGACCGTCACACCATATATTCATTTTATCAATGTACAAATATATGAATTATCCGTTGTACAAATAAATGAGCGGGCCGCAACCTGTCCGCACATTCCGACAGAAGCCCGCCATGCCCCGCACCCTGGTACTCGTCTTCCATCCCGACCTGCACGCCTCCCGCGCCAACCGCGCACTGGCCCGGCACGCCGCCCGACTCGACGACACCAAGGTCGTCGACATGCACCGCGCCTGCCCGTCCGGTCGCGTCGATGCCGATCGCGAGGTCCAGCGTCTGCTCGCGGCCGACCGCGTGGTGATGCAATTCCCGGTACGCTGGTACGCCACGCCTGCCTTGATGCGAAACTGGCAGGATGCCGTACTGACACGCATGTACTACCTGCGCCATGCCGAGGAAGGCCGCCACTTCGAGGGCACCCCGCTGCTGGTGGCGGCCACGGCCGGCAACACGCCGGAGGCCTATTCACCACAGGGCGTGAACCGGTTTCCCCTGGCCGACCTGCTGCGCCCCCTGCAGGCCATGGCCCACCGTTGCGCCCTGCCCTGGGCCGACCCGTTCCTGTTGTACCGTGCCGACCGCCTCGACGACGCCGCACTGGAGGCGGCCGCCGAGGACTACGCCACCCGCCTGCGGCAATGGATCGGGCACACCGACCACGTCGCCGTGGCCGCCACGCGCTGAGGAAAGGCCGACTCATCGGGATCTCCGAGAGCCTACCCGGCGTCGGGATGCCGCGCACCGAGTAGCCGGCACGTCCGGTCGGCGACATGACGCACCGCCGGATCGTTGTCGCGACGCACGTGCCACGCGACATGCAGGCGAAAATCGGCCACCTCGAGCGGCGGCTCGAACACCGCCAGCCCATGCGCCGGCGACAGGGTCGCCGCGGGCACGGTGGCCATCAGGTCGGTCACCCGCAGCAGCGGCTCGACCATCATGAAGCCCGGTACCACCGCCCCCACCCGGCGCATCAACCCGTGCCGGGCCAGCACGGCTTCCAGCGACCCCTGCTTGTGGCCAGCACCGGAGACCACCAGATGCGGCCAGGCCAGCCAGGCATCACGGTCGAACCCGGCCGCGGCCGGGTGATCCCCACGCATCGCCACCACGTAATGCTGCGCAGCCGCAACCACGCGGCGGAATGTCGGTGGCAAGGCCGGGAACAGGGACACCGCCAGATCGGCCTCGCCCGTTTCCAGGCGGTGCATCGCATCGGCGGCCCCGCGCCAGGGCAACAGCACCACGTCCACGCCGGGCGCGTCCTCCTGCAACGCCGGCAGCAAGGCCTGCAGCAACGCGATGCCGGGCTGATCGGCCATGACCAGCCGCACCGTGCGGCGCAAATGCGCCAGATCCGGCGGCTCCGGCGCCATCACCTGCGTGACCGCGGCCAACGCCGCCGCCAGCGGGTCGCGCAGACTTTCAGCCCGGGCCGTCAGGCGCATGCCACCGGGCACCCGTTCCAGCAGCGGGTCGTCGAACAGCTGCCGACAACGCTCCAGCGCATTGCTGGCCGCCGGCTGCGACAGGGCGAGCCGGCGCGCCGCGCGCGTGACATGGCGCTCCTCCAGCAACGCATGCAGGATCACGAGCAGGTTCAGGTCGACCGATCGGAGGTTCATGGCGGTCCCGGCGCGGGTAGTGTCGCGCCGACCATAACAGCCTGCGGCCCACGGCACGTCGCACACCACCAGCATCCTGTATCATGGGACGGTTTCACCCTCACCCCCACCGCATCACCACACGCTTCGAGGAGCCACCATCATGGGCCTGGATCTGGTTGCCGCCGGCCGCAAAGTGCCTGACGAGATCAACGTCGTCGTCGAAATCCCCAAGGACGCCGAACCGGTCAAATACGAGGTCGACAAGACCTCCGGCGAGATCTTTGTCGACCGCATCCTGTCCACGCCCATGCGCTATCCCTGCAACTACGGCTATGTGCCGCAGACCCTGGGCGGCGACGGCGACCCGCTGGATGCCCTGGTGATCCTGCCGCTGCCGCTGGTGGCCGGCTCGGTGATCCGCTGTCATCCGGTCGGCATGCTGCGCATGACCGACGAATCCGGCGAGGACGAAAAACTGCTGGTGATCCCGGCCCCCAAGATTTTCCCCAGCTACGCGCACATCGAGAACATCGGCCAGGTCTCCGGCCACTGGCTGGAGCGCATCGGCCACTTCTTCGAGCATTACAAGGACCTGGAAGATTCCAAGTGGGTCAAGATTGAAGGCTGGGTCGGCGCCGAGGAAGCCCGCAAGGTCATCTCCGAAGGCGTCGAACGCTACAAGCAGGCACAGCAAACCAGGAGCTGAACCAGACCGTCACGACACAACTACAAAGCACCCGCTCACCGCGACGTGGGTGCTTTTTTGGGGAGGGCTGCCCCTGCTTTTCGAGGGCCATGCCTCAGGACGACCACAATGCCTGCCATACCCGTATGTGGCGCCCACTGGATATTCATGCCTGGCCCTCCCGATGTCACGGACATGATGGACGCCTCTGCACTCGGAGTGCCTTTCCACGGCATCTGCCGACCATACGCGGCCGGGAAACCGTGGGACGTATAGCGGAGCCCGTTCGCGCTTGGCAGTCGGCCCTACAGTTTTTTGTGATCAGATCCTTCATGGCCGCGTTGTCCAGTGCGAGCTCCGCATACATGCGCTTGAGCCGGCTGTTTTCCGCTTCCAGTTCCTTGACCCGTTTGAGGTCGGAAGCCTCCAGGCCGCCGTACTTGGACTTACATTTGTAGTAGGTCGGCGTGCTGATGCCGGCCTGCCGGCAGATGTCTTTGACGGGAACGCCCGCATCGGCCTGCTTGAGGATCGAGACGATCTGGGTTTTGGTGAATCGGGGCTTTTCCTGGAATCTCTTGGCTGGATACGATGCCAGAAAGGTCTACTTCCGGGGTGTCTACGTTTCAGGGAAGCTTACGGCTGGATCGGCTGCGAACATTGCCTCCGGATGTGCTCACGCAGACGCGCGCGCCATCATGAATTCGTGGGTAAACCTCAGGACCTGGAACCGTTTTTGACCAAGAACGCGTGAAGCGCCCGAAAACACTCAAGCAACGTAGGCCGAACGCGTTCGAGATATTCATCGCGAGCGCGCATCATCCGATCGAAAGCATTGGCCTCCCAGCGACGAGCATCTTTCTCCTCGGGCACATCATCTAGCTCAGACTCAACCGCTCGAATTGGGTCGAGGATGACGTCGGGAATATCTCCAAGGCGATGTTGTAACTCTACGATCTTGCGGCATGCCCACAGTAAGCTTGCTGCCCCAACAGTCACGGATGCCGCCACCTCGGTGGCTTCATGCACAGCAGATTGATCACGTTTGGTCATCTTTGCAACTTCATCTTCGGTTCAACGAGTTCGTTCGTCTTGACGTTCCTGTATGCGTGGGTCTCGAACCGTGTACCATCTGAGGCAACACGACTGCGACTGGTGACCTTCGCCCAATCAGACGCCTTTCCGCCATACTCTTTTACGAGGCGGCTAACGTCGCGGATGGGCGTCTTTGTTCCGGCGCCCGCCATCGCCTTCCCGCCACCTGACGCCAGATCCGGAACAGGAGTCAGAGTGCACTTTCCCGACACCTCTTCGAGCAAGAAGCCGACATAATCATCTAAGGTCAGATGCCATACTGCACCACTATGGCACCGGAGATCATGCATGCCACGGCGACCACGACTCGACCTTGCTGGCATTGCCCAACACATCGTACAACGTGGCAACGATCGGCAACCCTGCTTCTTCCAGAGCGAAGACTACCTTCGCTACTTGCGCGAACTTAATGAGATTACGCTCAAGCGTGGTTGTCAGATCCATGCCTACGTGCTGATGACCAACCACGTTCATCTCCTGATGACTCCACCGGCACCCGGTGTAATTGCACGGGTCATACAATCACTCGGACGCCGCTACGTCCGCTACATCAATGATCGCTATCACCGTACCGGCACTCTTTGGGAAGGACGATACAAATCCAGCCTGGTCGACAGCGAAGACTACCTCCTTCGCTGTTACCGATATATCGAACTCAATCCTGTACGTGCCCACATGGTGGCCGATCCGTTGGACTACCCGTGGTCCAGTCACAAACACAATGCATCAGGCGAACCCAACACTCTGATCCACCCTCATTCATCTTACACTTCCTTGGCCGACACCCCTGCCTCACGTTGTGATACCTATCGAAAGCTCGTGATGGAAACGGTCGATCCAGCCGAAACTCAAGCCATTCGCTTGCACCTGCAACGCGGATACGCACTCGGTTCCAAGCGCTTTCAACAAAGCATCGAAATCCTGCTCAAGCGCAAGGCCGGCCCCGCCAGAGTCGGGCGACCTCCAAAGACGGATCAAGAGAAAAGTGCACTCTGACTCCTGTTTTCCCTCTGACTCCTGTTTTCCACTCTGACTCCTGTTTTCACTGTTTTCAGACTCCTGTTTTGGACTGTTGCGCGACTCTGACGCTTGTGTTTTACGGATCCGTTGCAACTCCTTTTATCCAAAATTTTTGATAAATTATTTTGGAAGCATAGATTGCAATACACAGACCAGCCACCAAGCCAACACAAAAACTCACGGCTCTAATCCAGAAATCGTCACGATCAAAACCTTTTGAACCAACCACCGCTAAAGCGAAAATTAAAATCGCTCCAAATGTACTACATAGAATATTTGCTAAAGCAAAAATATTCCATAAAACTTGGCTTAATTTGCTCCAGGATTCTAAGTAGCACTTTCTGATTATAGCCGCAGTTATGCCGGAAAGAGCAGACATTCCAACTAAATACCCAACACAAAATAATGCAAAAAACTCAAAAATCATAAAATTAGTTCCAAGTATAGTGTTTTTCCTGACCCATCAGCGCACTTATGAAATTTGTCAAAAATTACCTAAAACCCAAGACGGTAAGTGTTTTGAGATTACGCGAGCATAGTTCGTGGCGCACGGCAACTTCAAAATCGAAGCCAACTCGCCGATTGATTATAATCCAATGATTCACAAGTCCGAAAGTAAACTATGCTAATCGCCTCCGCACGACCCCGCATCAGTGCGATGACAGACAATGTCAATAGACAAATGTCCAGCGTCTTCATTATCTGTCGCCTGGGCCTTAGAAGGGAATCTCTGAACAACAAGTTCGCAGTTAGCCGTCCATTCAAAGTTGCCGTTTGAGCCCATCCCGCGTCAGTGCGACGCGCAGCGCTCTTGTCTCGCGCAGCCAAGTGGCCGATTTTCACCCCGTTTGGGGGCGTTTGCCCGGATCACGGGCGTGCCTCCCCTGCCACCAGCAGCGATCTTCGTGCCATCCACAAATTGGCCAGGGCAAACAGCGTCTTGATCTGTGTCGTGTTCTTGGCCAGTCCCTTGAATCGCACCTTCCGATAGCCAAACTGGCATTTGATGACCCGGAAGGGATGTTCCACCTTCTAGCGTACCGCCGCCTTGAGATACTCCACCTCTTTGGTGGCTTCCTTGAGTTCACCCTCTGGCAGCTTCTTGATGAGGTGACGCTTGGCGGCAATGTGCCACTTGCGCCCGCGCTTGGGCGCCCGCTTCTGGGCACCGGTGTAACCGGCATCGCCGTACACCGTACGTTCCTTGCCATGCAAAAGCTTGCCCACCTCCACCACATCCGACACATTGGCCGCCGTCGTGGTCACGGTATGGGTCAGTCCCGAGTCCGCATCCACCCCACCCCAATGTGGGCCTTCATGCCGAAGTACCATTGGTTGCCTTTCCGGGTCTGGTCCATCTCGGGGTCGCGCGTACGCTCTTTGTTTTTGGTCGAGGGTGGTGCGTGGATGATCGTGGCATCGACGATCGTCCCTCCACGCAGCAACAATCCTTCATCTGACAAATGCCGATTGACGGCCGTCAGTATCTTCGTGGCCAGGTCATGGGTCTCCAGCAAGCGCCGGAAGTTCAGGATGGTCGTCTCGTCCGGTATCGTGCCGCGGGTCAGCGACAGTCCGCGGCGAAGCGGCGCAAGGGCGCCACTTCATACAACGCTTCCTCCATCGCCGGGTCGCTGTAGCCATACCAGTTTTGCAGCAAGTGGACGCGCAGCATGGTCTGGAGCGCGTAAGGGCGTCGGCCCTTGCCGGCCTTGGGATAGACCGGTTCAATCAGTTCCAGCAGCGCATCCCATGGCACAACCTTGTCCATTTCGGCCAGAAACTTCTCGCGCCGTGTCTGCTTGCGCTTGCCGGCGTACTCGGCATCGGAGAAGCTCAACTGGGTCACGGCATAGCCTTGCGCGTTTGGATGGCTAAATTGTACCGCTTGGAACGGACTTGTTCAGAGTTTCCTTAG
>CAZMKO010000048.1:0-17687 GCA_964566965.1 uncultured Rhodanobacteraceae bacterium | reverse complement strand
ATCCGTGCGCGCTGATCGACGAATTCCAGGACACCAGCCCGCGCCAGTTTTCCATCTTCGACACGCTCTACCGCGACCACGGCAGCCTGTTCCTGATCGGCGATCCCAAGCAGTCCATCTACGCCTTCCGCGGCGGCGACGTGCACGCCTACCTGCGTGCCGCCGAGCGTGCGCGCGAGGCCGGCAACGCGCCGCATCACCTGACGCACAACTACCGTTCCAGCGCCGACGTGCTGGCCGCGATCGAGGCCGTGTTCACGGCCACAAAGAACCCGTTCGCGCAGGACGGCATCACGTTCGAGAAGGTGGCGTGGGGCGGTCATGTGGCCAACGACGCCCTGGCGATCGGGGAAACGCCGGTACCCGCGCTGAGCCTGTGGTCGATTCCCGGGGACGCCGACCTGAAAGCCGATGCCAAACGCGACCTGCTGGCCGAGGCCTGCGCCGTGCAGGTGGCGACCCTGCTCGCCGAAGGCACGCTGGGCGCGGAGCGCAAGGCCGTGCGGCCGGGCAACGTGGCGGTGCTGGTCAACACCAACGACGAAGCCATGCGGATGCAGGACACCCTGCGTCGCCACGGCGTGGCCGCCGTGTGCCTGCGCCGGGAAAGCATCTACCGCTCGCGCGAGGCGCACGAACTGCTGCGGATCATGGATGCCCTGCTGGCGCCGTCGTCCCTGCGTCTGGCGCGCGGCGCGCTGGCCACCGAACTGATGGGACGCCGGCTTTCCGACCTCGCGCACATGGACGAGGACCCGCAAGCCTGGCGCACGGCCATGGAGGAACTGGCACAGCTGCACGAGCGCTGGTTCGCGCGCGGCCTGCTGGCCATGCTCGAACACCTGGCCGAATGCCACGCCGCCCGCCTGCTGGCGCTTGCGGACGGCGAACGGCGCCTGGGCAACCTGCTGCAACTGGGCGAATCGCTGCAGTCGGACGCGCGCCATCTGGCCGGCGAGCGCGCCCTGCGCGACCTGCTGGCACGGCGCATCCGCGACGCGGACGAGAACAACGAGGAAGAACAGCTGCGTCTGGAAAGCGACGCCGAACGTGTGCCCATCGTCACCTTGCATCGCAGCAAGGGGCTGGAATACGACGTGGTCATGCTGCCTTTCGCGGTGATGACCGAGGTGAAGGCTCCGTCCCGGGGCCAACTGGCGCTTTATCACCATGACGACGGCACCGCCGCCCGGCGCCTGCTGCTGTACAAGAGTGATGACCGCAAGCTCCGGGACGCGCCGCCCGACGTACAGGCCGAGGCCGCCATCTGCGAGCGGGCCAGGGCGGAAATTCTGGCCGAAAAAGTGCGCTGTCTGTACGTCGGCATGACCCGCGCCCGCCATGCCTGCTGGATGAGTGCGGGCAAGAATGCCGTGCTCGCGCACGTGTTCGGTGACGACAGTTCGGGCGCCGCGCTGGCGCGGGACCACGAAGGCCTCATCGCCAGCATGATCCCGGCGGCGGACGAGTCGGTGTCGATGTCGGTGCCCGGGCCGGAACGCGACATCCTCGTGCGCCGGTTCGAACGTGTTCTGCGTCGCGACTGGTGGGTACACAGCTTTTCGCAGCTGGCCGACGGCGAGCACGACAGCGTCGGTGCGCTTCCCGGCGCCGGGGACGAACCCGCTGCCGACGGCGAGGACGCTCTCGTCGAGGGGGACGTACAGGTCACGGGGTGGCCACGCGGGGCGCGCTACGGCAATGCCGTGCATGCGGTGCTGGAAAAGACCGACATGGCGACATGGCTGGGTGCCGCGGGTTGTCCGCCCGGCGAGCGCACGCTGTTGGAGCGCGAACTGCGCGGTGCCGGCTACGCCGGTGATGAGCAGGCCAAGGCATTGGCGGGTACCGCGCGCCTGGTGGCCGCGGCCGTGTCGACGCCGATCGTCGGCGACCTGCGCCTGGCCGATCTGGGGGAAGCCGACCGTCGCGCCGAGATGGCCTTCCATTTCGGTATCGAGGGCACCACGCCCGCCGACATCCTCGCGCTGCTGCACGCGCACGGCTACCAGCACCAACGGCGGGATTTCGCGCGCGTGCGCGGGCAGCTGCGCGGCATGATGACCGGCATCATCGATCTGGTTTTCCGTCACGACGGGCAGTGGTGGATCGTCGACTACAAGACCAATTACCTCGGCCCGCGCCACGAGGATTACGTGCCGGCGCGTCTCGCAGACGCCGTTACCGCCAGCGACTACGACCTGCAATATCTCATCTACACCGTGGCGCTGCACCGCTGGCTGCGTCAGTCGCTGGGCGATGCCTACGACTACGCGCGCGACGTCGGCGGCGTGCGTTACCTGTTTCTGCGCGGCATGGACCCGGCCGGCCCGCCCGGCAACGGCATCCATGCCGATCGACCGGCGGCGGCACTGATCGAGGCGCTGGACGACCTGCTGCACGCGCCGCTCCGGGAGGCCACATGAGTGCTCGCGATGCCTTGCTGCAACGGCTCCGGCAGCAGCACGTGCTGCGTTCGCTGGATGCCGAATTGGGCGCCCTGATGCTGCGCCTGGACCCGGAAGCGGACCCGTTGCTGGGCCTGGCTACCGCCACGGCCAGCCTGGCGCTGTCGCAGGGGCACAGTTGCCTGCCGCTGACCGAGCTCGACAACGTGCTGGCCGAGACGGCACCCGCAGCCGCGACGTTGCCGCAGCGGACAGATCCCGACGAGCTGCGCCGCGTGTTGCACGCCAGCACGGTGGTTGGTTCGGCCACGGATGCCGACGCGTACCGGCCCCTGCAGCTGGATGGCGGTGATCGTCTGTACTTGCGACGCTACTTTGTCTATGAGCGCGCCGTTGCCCTGAACCTGCGCCGGCGTCTGGCGCACCGGCTCGCGGAGGTCGACTGGCCGCTGCCGACGCTGCGCACTCTGCTGCAACGGCACTTCACGCTGGATGGTACGCAGCCGGACTGGCAGGCGTTGGCGGTGTTGACCGGTCTGGTTTCGCCGTTGACCGTCATCACCGGCGGTCCCGGCACCGGCAAGACCAGCACCGTACTGTGGTTGCTGGTCGCCTTGCTGGAACAGGCCACGGCATCGGGCGCCGCCATGCCGCGCATTCGTCTGGCCGCGCCCACCGGCAAGGCGGCGGCGCGGCTGGGCGAGTCGCTGCGCGAACGTGGCGCCGCCATGGATCTGGACGATCGCGTGCGCGAGGCCATGCCCGCCGAGGCCTCCACCTTGCACCGCCTGCTCGGCGTGCGCGCCGGAAGCACGCGCTTTCGGCATCACCGCGATCATCCGCTGGATGCCGATGTCGTGGTGGTGGACGAGGCGTCCATGGTCGATCTTCCGTTGATGGCGAAATTGCTCGATGCCTTGCCTGACCACGCCCGTCTGATCCTGCTGGGCGACCGTGACCAGTTGGCGTCGGTGGAGGCGGGCAACGTGCTGGCCGGGTTGTGCCGGGCGGCGGGCGAGGGCGGGTTTTCCGTCGCGCGGGCGCGCCAGGCGGAGCAGATCGTCGGCGTCGCGGTGCCATCTGTGCGTGCCGCGTCGCCGTTTGCCGATGCCGTGGTTGCGTTGCGCACCAGTCATCGTTTCGGGTCGGGCAGTGCGCTGGCACGGCTGGCCGGGAATATTCGCGACGGCGACCTGGCGGCCGCCCGCGCGACGTTTGCCGATGCCGACAGCCCCCAGGTTGCCTGGGAACGGCCAACCGATGCGGCGGCCCATGTGGTGACCCGCTGCCTCGACGCATTCGCGGCCCTGGGAACGGCGACGGATCCGGCCGCGGCCTTGCGTGAGGCGGCCCGGTTGCGCGTGTTGACGGCGTTGCGCCAGGGACCATCGGGATGCGCGGCCATCAACGCCGCGTTGGAACACCGGCTGCGCCAGCGAACGGGCGTGTCCGCGCAGGCACGCTGGTATCCCGGCCGGCTGCTTCTGATCACCGAGAACGACGTCGACTCGGGTTTGTTCAACGGCGACATCGGCGTGGTGCTGCCCGATATCGAGGGTCGGCCGGCGGCCTGGTTCCCGGCGGCCGAGGGCGGGGTTCGCAGTCTGCCACCGTCGGCTTTGCCGGCGCACGAGAGCGCGTTTGCCATGACCATCCACAAGAGCCAGGGGTCGGAATTCGACCGGGTGGTGATCGTGCTGCCGCACGACGATGCCCGTGTGCTGGGCCGCGAGCTTCTGTACACCGCCGTCACCCGCGCCCGCGAGTGTGTCGAGCTGGTCGCCGGTGAGCGCGCGTTGCGATGTGCGTTGGCCCGCAGCACGCACCGTTTCAGTGGTCTGGCCGACCGGCTGTCGGGTGGAGACTGAAAACGACATGGGCAGGGAGTGTTCGCGCAACGTCCACATTTCGTCAATTCCCACTTTGATGCAAAAAATCGTGTCGTTTTTGTCTCGTTTTCTAGCAAAAAATCTCGATGAAAGTGCTTGTGGACACGGTCGCGGCTTGCGCAAACTTGAGACCTTCATGTCATGCCGTTAGGGTAAAAAAGAACCTTGGTCGTGGCGACGCGTCGTGTGCTTCACGGCAGGCGTCTTGCGTGCGTGATCGGGGGACGGGATCGATACACCGGCACAGCGGAGGATGCATGCCCAAAATCAAGGTCGAGAATCTCACCAAGATTTTCGGAGAGCGCCCGCGCCAGGGACTGCGCATGCTCGACGCGGGAAAGAGCAACAAGGAAATACGGGATGCGGGACTGGCTGTCGGTTGCGCCGACGTGTCCTTCGAGGTCGAGGAAGGCGAGCTTCTGGTGGTGATGGGCTTGTCGGGCAGTGGCAAGTCGACCTTGATCCGGTGCCTGAACCTGCTCAACAGCGTCACCCGCGGCAGCATTCTTGTCGACGGCGAGGACATCACCCGATACAACCGCGAACAATTGCTGGAATTTCGCCGCCGCAAGATCTCCATGGTGTTCCAGCATTTCGCGCTGTTTCCCTATCGCACCGTGACCGACAACGCCGCCTACGGCCTGGAGATCCAGGGTGTGGACCGCGAGGAACGTCGCCAGCGCGGCCGCGAGGCGCTCCAGCTGGTCGGCCTGAAGGGGTGGGAAGATGCCTATCCGGGGCAGCTCAGTGGCGGCATGCAGCAGCGTGTCGGTCTGGCGCGCGCGCTGGCGGTCAAATCCGACATCCTGTTGATGGACGAGGCCTTCAGTGCGCTCGATCCGTTGATCCGCCGTGACATGCAGCGCGAGCTGGTGCAGTTGCAGCAGCGCATGCACAAGACCATCGTGTTCATCACCCACGATCTGGACGAGGCGCTGGAACTGGGCGACCGTATCGTGCTGATGAAGGACGGGCGCGTGGTGCAGTTCGACACGCCCGAGGAAATTCTCAACAATCCGGCCAACGCGTATGTCGAGCGCTTCGTGGAAAACGTCGACTTCTCGCGCATGCTGACCGCGCGTTCGGCCATGACCAAGCCGCGTGCCGTGGCATTCGAGAAGGACGGTCCGCGTACGGTGATGCACAAGATGAACGAGGTCGACTACACCTCCATCACCGTGGTCAAGCGTGATTTCACCTACGTCGGGACGATCAGCCTGGATGCCACCGACAAGGCCGTCAAGCAAGGTTTGCGGAGCATCGAGGGGTTGATTGAAAAAAATTCCTCGATTCCGCCGGACATGCCGTTGCCCGAGGTCATCAATCTGCTCACGGACTGGCCCTACCTGCTGCCGGTGGAGGATCCGGACAGCGGCGAGCTGCTGGGCGTGGTGACGCGTACCGGGGTCATTTCCGTGCTGGCCGACAACTATGCCTCGGGGTCGGGCCAGTCCGACGACGACGGGAAGGATGCCGACAACGAACCGGCGCCCGCTGACGGAGGAGTCGACGCATGATGCTGCTTCCGACCATTCCCAAGTTTCCCCTGGCACACATCCTGGATGTCGTGCTCAACTGGTTGACGGTGCACATTTCGGCTCTTACCCGGGCCTTGAGCGTGATCGTCGGCGCGATCATCCACGGCATCGACGCGGCATTGATCTGGCTGCCGCCGTGGTTGCTGATCATTGTCATCGGCCTGATCGGCTGGCGGGTCGCCGGGCGCCGGGTGGCCATCTGGAGCATCGTCGGCCTGGCGTTCCTGTGGAACCTGCGCCTGTGGGAACCGACCATCAACACCTTCACGCTGGTGTTGATATCCACCCTGATCGCGGTAGCCATCGGCCTGCCGATCGGTATCGCGGCGGCGCTCAACCAGCGCACGCGAAGGGTCGTGATGCCGATCCTGGATTTCATGCAGACCATGCCGGCCTTCGTGTACCTGATTCCGGCCATTCCGTTCTTCGGCATGGGCGCGGTCTCGGCCAGCGTGGCGACCGTGATCTTCGCCACCCCGCCGGCCATCCGTCTGACCATCCTCGGTATCACCCAGGTGCCGGCAGACCTCATCGAGGCGGCCGACTCGTTCGGCTCGACCAAACGCCAGAAGTTGTTCAAGGTGCAGTTGCCGATGGCCGTGCCAACCATCATGGCCGGTGTCAACCAGACCATCATGCTGGCCCTGTCGATGGTGGTGATCGCCGCCATGATCGGCGCCGGCGGCCTGGGCGAGGAAGTATGGCGTGCCATCCAGCGCCTGCAGGCCGGCAAGGGGTTCGAAGCCGGCATCGCCATCGTGATCCTGGCCATGATCCTGGACCGCATGACCCAGAACATCGGTCGTCGCAAGCACGAGCGCAAGTGACGACAAACCAAGGGAGGACATCCATGAAACATCGCACTCCATTCAAGATCCTGGCCGCCTGTGCCATCGCATTGACGGTCGGGCTGGCCGGTTGCTCGTCAGGCGGCAACGGCAACGGCAGCGAGGCGGCTTCGGCGGGCTCCAGTGCCGCACCGACCGAGTCCAAGGGCACCATCAAGCTGGCCTACGTGGAATGGGACAGCTGTGTGGCGGCCACCAATGTGGCGGCGGCGGTGCTGGAAAAGGCCGGTTACGACGTCAAGACCATTTCCGTCAGCGGCGCGTTGATGTTCGAGGGGCTGGCCAACGGTGACGCCGACGCGGTGGTCTGCGCCTGGCTGCCGACCACGCATGCCGACTATTACGCGCGAGCCAAGGACCGTGTCGAGAAGCTGGGCGTCAACATGAAGGAAGCCCGTCTGGGTCTGGCCGTGCCCGACTACATGGATATCGATTCGATCACCGATCTGGCCAAGGACGACGTGGCCAAAAAAATCGACAACCGTATCGTCGGCATCGATCCCGGCGCCGGCATCATGCGCCTGACCAACAAGGTCATCGACGAGTACAAATTGCCGGAAAAACTGGTGTCCGGCAGCGATGCCACCATGACCGCCGTGCTCGCCGATTCCATCCGCAAGAAGGAGCCGGTGGTGGTGACCAGTTGGAAGCCGCACTGGATGTGGGCCCAGTGGGACCTGAAGTTCCTGGACGATCCCGACAACGTGTACGGCAAGCCCGACGACATCTACACCGTGGCACGCAAGGGCCTGCAGCAGGACATGCCGGCTGCCTACGCCATCCTCGGCAAGTTCAAGCTGGATGGCGACGCCCGTGGCGCGGTAATGGCCGCCGACCGCAAGGACGGCGCCGATCCGAAGGCCGACGCACGTCAGTGGGTTGATGAGCACGCCGACGAGGTGTCCGGCTGGATGAGCGGCACCTGATTCGGCAGGCGGCCGGCCTGGGGCTGGCCGCCGAGCGGCGGCGCGACGGGTTCGAGAGCCCGTCACCGTCGTATCGCAGCCCGCCGCGACACGGCGTGCGGGAGGGGCAACAGGGGGATCGACGGCACCCCGCATCGGGTGCCACGGGGAAACGCAAGGAACCACCATGGCCATGAAACCACTCGCGGCGGCCGTCGCCGCCTTCGTGTGTGCCGCCGGCATGATTACTCCCGCGCCGGCCCACGCCGCCCTCGGTCAGACCGAGGATGTGGCGGGCACGCAGGATGTCGACGCGCGCATTCGCGCCATGCAGGCGCAGATCGACGCGCTGCAGGCTCAACTGGACACCCTGAAGCAACAATCGCAGGCCGATGCAACGGGTAGCCAGTCGGCCATGGCCGCGACCGACGACGATGCCGGATCGGACGTGGCGCCGGAAGCCGAGGCAAAAGACGTGGAAGTCGCCGTTGCCGACACCTCCAGTACGCATACCGAGGATACCGGCATCACCCTGGGTGGCGCGATGCGCTTCCAGTACAGCTACGAGGACTACAACGACGACAACGTGCGGCGTGTCGGCGACCAGGATTTCGACATCTTCCGCCTGGATCTGCACGGCAAGGTGCACGGCATCATCCTCGACGCGCAGTGGCGGTGGTTCCAGTACATGAGCGCCATCCAGCACGCCTGGGTCGGCTACGACTTCAGCGATACCTCACAACTGCAGATCGGCCTGACCCGCATCCCGTTCGGCAACCAGCCGTACAACTCGCACAACTGGTTCTTCAGCTCCAACTATTACCTGGGTCTGGAGGACACCCAGGCGATGGGCGCCGAATACGTCTACGACGGCGACAAGTGGAACGTGCAGCTGGCGTTCTTCAAGAACGACAGCACCGGCGGTGTGGACGGGTCGGGCGCGCGCGCCGACAGTTACTCCTACAACGTGCTCGGCGTGCGCGAGCCGGGCGAAGGCATCAATGATGCGCCGGCGCACCCGGCCGGTGCGGTCGACACGCTCGCCGCACGTGTGGCACGGACCTGGACGCCAAGCGACGACGTGTCGATCGAAGTCGGTGGCTCGGCATTGCACGGTGGTCTGGACGACCCGCATTCACGTATCGGCTACTACAACGCCTACGCGTTGCATACCAACATCAACATCCAGCGCTGGAACCTGCAGGCCCAGGCACTGCATTACGGCTACGAAACCGACAACAATGCCAAGTGGCTGGCCGTCGGCGCCTACGCCTTCTATGACTCGATCGCCACCAAGGCCGACAGCTACAGCCTCAACGCGGCCTACCACCTGCCCGTGGAATGGGGGCCGATCGAGGGGCTGGACTTCTACAACGACTATTCGATCGTCACCCACAAGTCGGGCAACCTGCCCAGCACCTTCATGAACATTTTGGGTGTGGGCCTGTCGGCGGGCGACCTGTACACGTATTTCGATTACGTCACTGCCCGCAACCAGCCGTTCATCGGCGGCACCATGGTCGGCAACGGCAAAGTGGAGCACCGGTTGAATATCAATTTCGGATTTTATTTCTAAGGGCCGGGACTCGGGGCTCGGGACTCGGGGCGGCGTCGCGACCATGGGCCGCTCTCACAAGGGTTCCTGGAAGTTCCAGGTCAGCCCTGTGGGGCACCTCGAAAAACGCCCGATCGTGTGTAGGAGCGGCGGAAGCCGCGATCAATCTGGCCGCAGGACACGCCATTTTCCCGCGTTGCCGGTCGCGCCTTCCAGCGCTCCTACCGTGGCCTTGATGAAAATCCAGGTTTTTCGAGGTTCCCTGTGGGAGCGGCTTCAGCCGCGATGGCATGCGGGCGCCGCGCGGCCTCGTGACGAGCCATCATTGACACTTGGCGCTTCGGGAGCTAGCTTTCAAAGCCGACCTCTGAATCCCAGTGAACCCAAGGTGGCCCGCAGACAACTGCCGGTCGAGTGTGCGACATGTCAACTACGTACTTGCCATCCTGAACCGACTGCGCTGAACCGCCCGCGGGACGCTCGGCGTCCTTTTTTTATGCGTGGTTCCCGGGCGAAGCCGGTGGTCCCGGCCGCCCCTGGCGGAACGTCATTCAAGGTCGTCCTCCTGACGACAAAGATCAATCCCGTCATCCCTGGCGGACTTTTCAAAAAAGTACATACACCATGATCGAGATCACGCTCCCCGACGGTAGCAAGAAACCTTTCGACCATCCCGTGTCCGTCCAGGACGTGGCCGCGTCCATCGGCGCCGGCCTGGCCAAAGCGACGCTGGCCGGCAAAGTCGATGGCCAGCTGGTCGATGCCGGCCATGTCATCGACCACGACGCCGGTCTGGAAATCGTCACCGACAAGAGCCCCGAGGCATTGGAGATCCTGCGCCATTCCAGCGCGCATCTGCTGGCGCAGGCCGTGCAGCGGCTGTACCCGGGTACCCAGGTCACCATCGGGCCGGTGATCGACAACGGCTTCTATTACGACTTCGCGCGCGAGACGCCGTTCACGCCCGAGGATCTGCCGAAGATCGAGGCCGAGATGGCCAAGATCGTCAAGGAGGATTTGCCGCTTTCGCGTACCGTCAAGTCGCGCGACGAGGCGGTCAAGTTCTTCCGTGACATGGGCGAGGACTACAAGGCCGAGATCATCGAATCGATCCCGGCCGACGAGGAACTGTCGCTGTACACGCAGGGCGAATTCACCGACCTGTGCCGCGGCCCGCACGTGCCGTCCACCGGCAAGCTGCGCGCGTTCAAGCTGATGAAGGTGGCCGGCGCCTACTGGCGTGGCGATTCGGACAACGCCATGCTGACGCGCATCTACGGCACCGCCTGGCACAACGACAAGGAGTTGAAGGCCTGGCTGCACCAATTGGAAGAGGCCGAAAAGCGCGACCACCGCAAGCTGGGCAAGGCCATGGACCTGTTCCACCAGCAGGACGAAGGCCCCGGCATGGTGTTCTGGCACCCCAGGGGCTGGGCCATCTGGCAGCAGGTCGAGCAGTACATGCGCAAGGTGTACCGCGATTCCGGTTATCAGGAAGTGCGCGCGCCGCAAATCCTCGATGTCAGCCTGTGGAAGAAATCCGGGCACTGGGACAATTACCAGGAAAACATGTTTTTCACCGAGTCGGAAAAACGTGTTTATGCGCTCAAGCCGATGAATTGCCCCGGCCACGTGGAAATCTACAAGGCCGGCCTGCACAGCTACCGCGACCTGCCGATCCGCTACGGCGAATTCGGCTCCTGCCACCGCAACGAACCGTCGGGTGCGCTGCACGGCTTGATGCGCGTGCGCGCCTTCACCCAGGATGACGGGCACGTGTTCTGCACGCCCGACCAGATCGAGGCCGAGGTGACCGATTTTCACGCCCAGGCCATGCAGGTTTATGCCGATTTCGGATTCAGCGGCATCGAGGTGAAGATCGCCCTGCGCCCCGAGGACCGCATCGGTGACGACGCGGTATGGGACAAGGCCGAGGACGCTTTGCGCGGCGCGCTGCGAGCAGCCGGCGTGGACTGGGACGAGCTGCCCGGCGAGGGCGCCTTCTACGGCCCCAAGATCGAATACCACATGCGTGATTCCATCGGTCGCGACTGGCAGATGGGCACCATGCAGGTGGACTTCTCCATGCCGGTGCGCCTGGGTGCCGAATATGTGGACGAGCATTCCGACCGCCAGCATCCGGTGATGCTGCATCGCGCCATCGTCGGCTCCATGGAGCGTTTCATCGGTATCCTGCTGGAGCATTACGCCGGCAATCTGCCCGATTGGCTGGCGCCGGTGCAGGCGGTGGTGCTCAACATCACCGACGCCCAGGCCGATTACGCCGCTGCCGTGGCAAAATCCCTTGCCGCCAAGGGATTGCGCGTGGAGGCCGATTTGCGCAACGAAAAAGTGGGTTATAAAATCCGGGAACACACGCTGCACAAGGTTCCTTGGCTTCTGGTGGTCGGTGACCGCGAAAAAGAGGCCGGTACCTTGTCCGTGCGTAGCCGCGACGGCAAGAACCTCGGTAGCATGTCCGAGGCCGATTTCGTCGCGCGGCTGGAGACTGCCGGTCAAGATGCCGGCTGTCGTGACTGAAATTTGCAGGAGATACAGGTATCGCCACCCCAGACAACAAGCGCAATCGCCGCAACCATGAAATCCGCGTGCCCCGCGTACGCGTCATCGATGCCGACGGCGAACAGGCCGGCATCCTTTCACGCGACGATGCGTTGGACATGGCCCGGGAAGCCGGACTCGATCTCGTGGAAATCCAGCCCCACGGCGACCCGCCGGTGTGCCGCATCATGGACTACGGCAAGTTCAAGTTCGAGCAGCAGAAAAAGGCCAATGCCGCGCGCAAGAAGACCAAGCAGGTCGAGATCAAGGAAGTGAAGTTCCGCCCCACGACGGACATCGGCGACTACCAGATCAAGATGCGCAACGTGCTGCGGTTCCTGGAAGACGGCAACAAGGTCAAGGTCACGATCCGTTTCCGCGGCCGTGAAATGCGCCATCAGGAAATCGGCCGCGAGCTGGCCGAGCGCGTCCAGCAGGATGTCGGTGAGCTGGGGCAGGTCGAGCAGTTTCCGCGCCAGGAAGGCCGCATGATGCACATGATGATCGGGCCGCCGAAGAAAAAATAACGGTCCTTGCAACCTCCTGTAGGAGCCAGCCCTGCTGGCGATCAGGGTACCTCACGCATCAAGGTACGCCGATCGCCAGCAGGGCCGGCTCCTGCGGTGTTTGGAGGGTTCCATTGTGGCTCGGCGTCACGCTATAATTGCGCGTTCGACCCGACTGGAAGGGTCGACAACCGACCGTGGCAGGAAGGAAAGAGCAGCTTCGGGCCGCCGCCAGGTCAGTCAATCAACCGGATACGGAAGCATTCCCATGCCCAAGATCAAGACCAACCGGGCCGCCGCCAAGCGGTTCCGCAAGACGGCCTCAGGCAAGTACAAGGGTGGCCACGCGTTCAAGTCGCACATCCTTACCAAGAAGTCGACCAAGCGCAAGCGCGGCCTGCGTGCCACCAATTACGTGCGCGACTGCGATACCCGCAATGTCAAGCGCATGCTGCCGTACGTCTGAGGAGGAATAGATCATGGCACGAGTCAAGCGCGGCGTTGCCGCCCGTCGTCGTCACAAGAAGATCATCGGTCGCGCCAAGGGCTACTACAACGCCCGGCGCAAGGTCTATCGCGTCGCCAAGCAGGCGGTCATCAAGGCCGACCAGTACGCGTATATCGGCCGCAAGCAGAAGAAGCGCCAGTTCCGCAGCTTGTGGATCGTGCGTATCAATGCCGCCGCGCGCCAGTTCGATCTCAGCTACAGCCGCCTGATCAATGGCCTGAAGAAGGCCGGCATCGAGGTCGACCGCAAAGTGCTGGCCGACTTGGCCGTGCGCGACATCCAGGCGTTTGGCGCCATTGCCGAAAAAGCAAAGGCCAGCCTGTAATACTTGATACCGATGGCGCCCGTCGTCGTTCGGTATGATGAAAGTAAGCGGGGAGAAGGCCTGGCCTTCTCCCCGTTTTCTGTTGCGGAGAACGCGTAGGGTGGGCCTTGGCCCACCGGCGCGGTCATGGTGGGCCAAGGCCCACCCTACGCGGTGTTGCGGGGAACCCGGATGGACACTTTGGAAAATATCGACAAAGCGCTTGGCGACATTGCCGCGGCATCGACGTTGGAGGCCCTGGACGCACGGCGCGTGGCGCTGTTGGGCAAGAACGGTTCGATCACCGCGCAACTCAAGGCGCTGGGAAAGCTTCCGCCCGACGAGCGCAAGGCGCGCGGTGCGGCGATCAACCAGACCAAGCAGCGTCTGCAGGCTGCCATCACCGAGCGTCGCGAAGCGTTGCAGCGCGAGGCACTGGACCGGCGTCTGGCGTCGGAACGTATCGATGTGACGCTGCCCGGCCGGCGCGGCCAGCGTGGCGGGTTGCACCCGGTCACACGTGCCATGGAACGCATGGCCGGCATCTTCGAGCGTTTGGGCTACCAGCGTGCCGAAGGCCCGGAAATCGAGGATGACTGGCACAACTTCGAGGCCCTCAACTTCCCGCCGCACCATCCGGCGCGGGCCATGCACGACACCTTCTACTTCGGCGACGGCCGCCTGCTGCGCACGCACACCTCACCGGTGCAGATCCGCGCCATGGATGGTCGTCAACCGCCTATCCGTATCATTGCGCCGGGCAAGGTCTACCGCAGCGATTCGGACCAGACCCATTCGCCCATGTTCCACCAGATCGAGGGCCTGCTGGTCGACGAAACCTCCAGTTTCGCCGACCTCAAGGGCACCCTGGCCACCTTCGTGCGCGCCTTCTTCGAGCGTGATTTCGACATGCGATTCCGGCCCAGCTTCTTCCCCTTCACCGAGCCCTCGGCCGAAGTCGACATCCGCTGGGACGCGGCCGACGGCGGCGAGCGTTGGCTGGAGGTATTGGGCTGCGGCATGGTGCATCCGACGGTGCTGGAAAATTGCGGCATCGACCCTGAGCGCTACACCGGCTTCGCCTTCGGCCTGGGCGTGGAACGTTTCGCCATGCTGCGTTACGGCGTGGAGGATTTGCGCGCCTTCTTCGAGAATGATGTGCGGTTTTTGGAGCAGTTCGCATGATCGTGTCGGATAGCCGTGGGACTCGGGACTCGGGACTCGGTATTCGGGACCCGGGACCCGGGACCCGGGTCCCGATCTTCGGTCATGCCGAGGCGAGCCCTGGGCATGCCGGTTTCAAGAGGGATGCGGAACGGATGCCGGTGGCCTTGGCGTTATCCCGCATGTTCCCTCGGTGCGTCGGGCGGCAGAAAGCGAAGCGTACGGTGTTCGCTTTCCGGGAACGTCATTCTGTACGGGTCCCGGGTCCCGGGTCCCGGGTCCCGTTCCACAAACCAGGCATTCCAGAACCCTGGCCCCCGACTTCGCGCAACACAACCGCCTTCCCGAGTCCCGAGTCCCGAGTCCCGGAGCCCCGATCATGAAATTCTCCGAAAACTGGCTGCGCGAGCTGGTCGCCATCGACATCGACCGTGACGCGCTGACCCATCGCCTGACCATGGCCGGCCTCGAGGTCGAGGACGTCGAGGTGCTGGGCGCTTCGCTGGATGGCGTCGTGGTCGGCGAGATCGTGGCCGCCGAGAAACATCCGCAAGCCGACCGCCTGCAGGTGTGCAAGGTCGACGCCGGCACGGATGAGCCGTTGCAGATTGTTTGCGGCGCGCCCAATGCACGGGTCGGGTTGAAGGCGCCGCTGGCCACCATCGGCGCGCGCATGTCCGGTGATTTCGTCATCAAGAAGGCCAAACTGCGCGGCATCGAATCGTTCGGCATGCTGTGCTCGGCCAAGGAAATGGGTGTGGATGCCGATGCCTCCGGTCTGATGGAGTTGCCGGCCGATGCGCCAGTGGGCACACCGCTGGCCGATTACCTGGGCCTGCCCGACGCCGGTATTGAAGTCGGCCTGACGCCGAATCGTGCCGATTGCCTGGGCATGCTGGGTCTGGCGCGTGATGTGTCGGCGATCCTGAATGCCGGCTTGAACATGCCCACCACGGGCGACGTGCCGGTCACCAGTGACGCCGCGCGCGGCATCGTGCTGGAAGCCGGGGCGGACTGTCCCCGTTATGCCGGCCGTGTCATCGAGGGCATCGATGTCACCGCGCCAACACCGCTGTGGATGGCCGAACGCCTGCGCCGCGCCGGGGTGCGCCCGATCGGCGTGGTCGTGGATGTCACCAACTACGTGATGCTGGAAACGGGCCAGCCGATGCACGCTTTCGACCAGGCCAGGCTGGACGGCGACATTGTCGTGCGCCACGCGCGTGCCGGTGAAGGCCTGACTCTGCTCGACGGCAGCGACGTGACGTTGGACGAGACCTTCATGGTCATCGCCGATGCCGCGCGGCCGTTGGCTGTTGCCGGCGTCATGGGCGGGATGACCTCGCGCGTCACCGACGATACCCGCAGCGTGTTCCTGGAAAGTGCCCATTTCGCGCCGGCTGCGATCATGGGCAAGGCGCGCAAGCTCGGCCTGCACACCGATGCCTCGCATCGCTTCGAGCGCGGCGTGGATCCGGCCGCACCGGTGCCCGCGCTGGAACGCGCCACCGAGCTGCTGCTGCGGTTGGCTGGCGGCAAGGCCGGTCCCGTGCGCGTGGCCGAGCACCCTGCGGACCTTCCCGTCGCGGTATCGATCCGCCTGCGCCGCGACCGTCTGCACCGCGTGCTGGGCGTGAAAATCGACGATGCCGAGGTGGAACGGATCCTGGTCGCGCTGGACATGCGTGTCACCACCGGCGCCGACGGCTGGCAGGCGGTACCGCCAAGCCGCCGGTTCGACATCGCCCGCGAGGAGGACCTCATCGAGGAGGTCGCGCGGGTGCATGGTTACGAGCGTATTCCGGTGCGCGCCCCGAGCGGGCGGTTGGCCCTCGCGGCGTTGCCCGAGACCCGGCTGTCGAGCCTGGATGTGGCCACTCAGCTCGCCGATCGCGATTATCTGGAAGCGGTGAACATGGCGTTCATCGGCGCCGACGTGCTCGAGGCCTGGGGCATGGCCGGACAGGGCGTGCCTCTGGCCAACCCGCTGACCACCGACCTGGCGGTGATGCGTCCATCCCTGCTGCCGGGGCTGGTGCAGGCGTTGCAACACAACCTGGCCCGTCAGCAGGCGCGGGTGCGGCTGTTCGAGCGTGGACATGTGTTCGCCGCCCCCGCTGAAAATGGTGCCGCACCGGCCGAAACCTCCCGGGTGGCTTGGGTCGCCTGCGGTCCGGCCAGTGCCGAACAATGGGGCGTCCGTGCCCGCGCCCTGGATTTCCACGACCTGCGCGGCGACCTGGATGCCCTGATCGCGCGCACGGCCCGGGCCGGTGACTGGTCGTTGGCCACCGACGATCTGCCGCGCTGGCTGCATCCCGGACGTGCCGCCCGCGTGTTGCGCGACGGCCGTGAAGTCGGCGTGATCGGCATGCTGCATCCGGAGCGCCTGGCGGCGCTGGATCTGGATGTGGATGTGTACGTGGCCGAGGTCGATCTGGGTGCCGTATGCCGGCGCAGTCTGCCCCGCGCCGGTACCGTGGGGCGCTTTCCGTCGGTGCGCCGCGACATCGCCATCGAAGTGCCGGTGGATGCGACATGGGCGTCGGTGGAAACGAGCGTGCGCGAGGCGTTGGGTGTACGCCTCAAGGCATTGCGCCTGTTCGACCTGTATCAGGGGCAAGGTGTCGAGGAGGGGCGAAAAAGCCTGGCTATGGGCTTGATTTTGCAGGACGAATCCCGCACCCTAACCGACGAAGACGCAAATCGTTGCGTGGCCGATGCCGTGGCCGCGCTGGAGCGCGATTGCACGGCACGACTTAGAGGATGACATGACCCTGACCAAGGCAGCGATGGCCGAACAGCTGTTTCTCGATGTCGGCCTGAACAAGCGCGAGGCCAAGGAATTCGTGGATGCCTTCTTCGAAGTCATCCGCGAGTCGCTGGAGCGCGGTGAACAGGTCAAGCTGTCCGGATTCGGCAATTTCGATTTGCGCGACAAGAACCAGCGGCCGGGGCGCAATCCCAAGACCGGTGAGGAAATTCCCATTTCCGCGCGGCGCGTGGTGACGTTTCGACCAGGGCAAAAACTGAAGGTGAGGGTGGAAGGCTATGCTGGATCCGGGCAATAACGCTGAACTGCCGGCGATTCCGGCCAAGCGCTACTTCACCATCGGCGAAGTCAGCGAGCTGTGCGCGGTCAAGCCGCACGTATTGCGCTACTGGGAGCAGGAGTTTCCGGCCTTGAATCCGGTCAAGCGGCGCGGCAACCGCCGCTACTACCAGCGTCACGACGTGCTGATGATTCGCCAGATCCGCTCGCTGCTGTACGAGCAGGGCTTCACCATCACCGGTGCGCGCGCACGCCTGGAAGGTCCGGAGGCCCGTGCCGAAGCGAGCATGTCGCACCAGATCGTGCATCAGGTTCGCCTGGAGCTGGAAGAAATTCTGGGCATCCTTCGGCACTGACGCCGCGTCCAACCCCACGGCCCGAGCGTGAATGCGTAGGAGCGGCGGAAGCCGCGATCGGACCTTGCCGCAAGCCACGCCATTTTCCCGCG
>CAZMKO010000047.1:0-18618 GCA_964566965.1 uncultured Rhodanobacteraceae bacterium | reverse complement strand
CGCCGGATACGTTGCCCGGTGCCGGCCTCCCAGAACCATGTCTGCAGGAACGACCGGGAAGCTCGTGCCGGACAAGCTGCATGTCGCATGCCAATCCGTCACAGGGGGTATTTCCGCATGGATGGTGTGGTCGATGGTGTGCGAGGGGTCACGAATTGGATGGCCAGATGCTTGGGTATTGCGAGATGCGATATGGATCGGTCGCGGTTATTCCACATGGGATGCCGTGGATTGTCAGGTGGTGACAAAATTTGTCACCTTGGTGCCGGCTTTTGGCAAATTCGGACCATCGCGGCCATGGGCCGCTCCCACAATGGTTTAATGAGACTTGGGAACAGCCCTGTGGGAGCGGCCCATGGCCGCGATGGCTTGAGGGCGCAGGATAGTCTGCGAGCACGATCATGGCCATGGATGGCAAAACCATGGCCCTTTTTGGAGGGGACTACTGCCGGCACACCGACGGCAGATAGACACCGGCCAGCGCATCACCGCCACTGCCGACGCATGTCCACGTGATGGATCCGCCGCTGGTTGCGGGCGACAGGGTGAGAACCTTGTCGCGAATGGCGCTGTTGGTGACGTTCTGATGGAACGCCACCGTGATTTTGCCACTGGCCACGTCCACTTTCGATACATAGGTGCCGACGATGGATTCGGCCTTTGCCAGCCCGGCATCCTGATTGCTCGCCGGGTATTGCCCCGTATTCGCCGTGTAATCCCACACCGCCGCCTTGGCGCCGGTGGCAAGACTCATGCCCTCGCTGACCTGGGCGCGGATAACGTAGTTCTGGTACGCCGGAATGGCGATGGCGGCAAGAATGGCGATGATCGCGATCACGATCATCAATTCGATCAACGTGAAACCGGCAGATGATTGACGGTTCATGGCAGTCCCCTGTGACAGCAATGCTGCCCGGTACCGAGCAGGATTGGTGCCATGACAATGCGGTTCGCACGCTCATCGCCAGAAACTGTGATGCGGTAGATGATCCGTGATGACTCGAACCCGGGAAGTTGTAGGCCAGATCCAATAATCGCGGCTGAAGCCGCTCCCACAGGGCTTGCCTCGAACTTCATGGGTTTTTGTGAGAGCGGCTTCAGCCGCGATGGTTCGAGCCTGCGGAGATGTCGGCCAGATCCAACAATCGGGGTTGAAACCCCTCCTACAGGGGTTTCATGAAGTTTGGAGCAGGCCCTGTGGGAGCGGCTTCAGCCGCGATGGCGCCGGTGTGGCGCGGGGCACGATGTGGTTGAGCTTGAACTGGCGGTCAGGCCTCATTACCGGGCTGGTTTTCCGCCGCTTTCAGTACGGCAGCCGCGAAGTGGCGAAAATCATCCAGGTGGCGTGTGGTGATGGCGTGCACGATGGTCCGGTTGATGGCGTCATCGCCGTGCACGGCGATGTTGCGAAATCCCACTGCTTTGCGCAGCCGTTCGGCGATGTCGGCATCCAGCAGGCCGGTGTCCGCCATGTGTTGGAATGCGCCACCCATGGTTTCGGGCACCGGGAAGCCGCAGGTGGCGAGCGTGTGCGTGGCCATGTCGACGCAAAGCTGCACGGCACGGTTGAGGTTGAGTACCACGATGTCCTGCAGGTCCGGGTCGTTCTCCAGCGTGGTGACGTTGTCGGGGCATTTGTCGCGGACGCGATTCAGGCAACGGTAGAGGGAATCGAGTTTTCGGGACAAGACTAGCGAAGCCATTGGCGGTTCCTTTCATCCAGCACCGCTTGGACGGCGGGGCCAAGGTCTTCATTGAGGCCGATATTGCGCAATGCCGCGCGGGCATAGTCGTCGTCGTTGCCGAACAGGCGTATGCCGTGGCGAAGGATTTCGCCCAGCAGTGGAATGCCGGCGGTCTTCAAATCCACCAGATCGACGGGGCGACCGGTGGCGAGTCCGATGTCTTCGATCAGCCCCTGTTTCTGGTCTGCAGTCAGGGCGTGATCCGCCTGTACGGCCACGTCGACGTCGCTGTCGCGCCGGGCTCCGCCACGTGCCACCGAGCCGAACACGATGGCCAGCCGCAGGTACGGGTGCTTCGCGAGTGCCGCTCGTGTGCTTTCGAGTGACATGGCCACAAGTATTTGCGGGGTGGGGTTAGTCTGGCGTGTGTGGGTGCGGGGTGTAATCAGGCCATCGCGGCTGAAGCCGCTCCCACAAGGTTTCATGAAGTTTGAAGCAAGCCCTGTGGGAGCGGCTTCAGCCGCGATGGTCCGAGCCGGCGGGGATGCCAGCCAGATCCAACAATCGGGGCTGAAACCCCTCCTGCAGGGGTTTCATGAGATTTGGGCCAAGCCCTGCGGCATCACATATCAAACTTGCGCACGTCGGCGCCGGCCTGCTGGTAGGCGCGCCAGCGTTGGCGCGAGCCGGTGCGTTCGGCGGGGTCGGCGGCGACAACTTCCAGGATGCGGTCGAAGGTGCCGGTCACGGGGTCGGGACGCAGGTTGATGGCCAGCGGACGGGGTGGGGTGTCGATACCGGGTGGAGCGATGAGGACGGGGACTTCGGCATCGTCGTCACTGCCGGCGAGCTGATGCGGGATGAAAGCGTCTTCGTCGTAGGCCCACAGCAGGTCGTCGATTTCCTCGGCCTGGGCGTAGTCGCGCGCCAGGATGACCAGGGGTTGCTCGGCGGCCAGGGCTTTTTCCACCAGTTTGCAGACCAGCAGCAGGGGCTGCTCGCGGAAACGCGGTTTGGCGATCAGGTAGAAATCGGCGCGCATGCTCGCTTGAACGGGGGGATGGATGGAGAGCCATGGTAGCGGGTTTGGGGGTGGGCGGTGGCGTAGCTATCGGGTTGGTTGGGCTATCGCGGCTGAAGCCGCTCCCACAGGGTTTGTTCCAAACCTCATGAAGCCATTGTAGAAGAGGTTTCAGCCGTGATGACTGATGCGCACACACATTGGCGACGATGGCTGACAGGGCAAAGCGGCGGCGGCCGATGGATGGCCGGCTGGTGGCACCGCAAGCTGGCGGCATGCGACCAATTGCTGCAAAGCCGGGTTCTTCCGCACTGCGTGCGGGCCGCGTCTCGCGGCCGGGGCAGGTGTATCTGGTGACCGCCGTGGTGCGCGGGCGGCGTCCAGTATTTGTCGAATGGCCGGCGGCGCGTGCGGTATCGCGAGTGCTTGGTGATGCCGGATTGTGGTGGCCGCACCAGTGTCTGGCCTGGGTGTTGATGCCCGATCACTGGCATGGGCTGGTGCAGTTGGGCATGCAAGGGGATTTGTCCGGGGCGATGCATCGGGCCAAAGGCCGCAGCGCGCGTTGCTGGGGGCGGGAAGCGGGGACTTCTGGTGGGCTTTGGCAGCCGGGCTTCCATGACCGCGCCGTCCGTCGGCAGCAGGATGTACGTCGTGCGGCGCGGTATATCGTGGCCAATCCGTTGCGGGCGGGGCTGGTGACGGATGTGCTGCAGTATCCCTTTTGGGATGCGGTGTGGATGGGGCCGGTCGGGGGCTGAGGCGGGACCAGGCTATCGCGGCTGAAGCCGCTCCCACAAGGCTTCATGAAGTTTGGAGCAAGCCCCTGTGGGAGCGGCTTCAGCCGCGATGGTTCGGTTCTGGAGAAGATGTTGGCCAGATCCACCAATCGGGGTTGAAACCCCTCCCACAAGGTTTCATGAAGTTTGGAGCAAGCCCTGTGGGAGCGGCTTCAGCCGCGATGGTTCAGGCCCGCGAATAGGTTCGCCAGATCAGGCAATCGGGGTTGAAACCCCTCCCACAAAATTGTATTGGAAGGGGTTCAGCCTTGGTTGTTTCAGCCGGCCTGGTTGATCAGCCATTGGGTCAGCAGGCCGACGGGGCGGCCGGTGGCCAGGCCCTTGCGGCCTTCGTCCCAGGCGGTGCCGGCGATGTCCAGATGGGCCCAGCGCTGGCCTTCGGCGAAGCGCGACAGGAAGCAGCCGGCGGTGATGGCGCCGGCGGCGCGGGTGCCGAGGTGGGCGAAGTCGGCGAAGCCCGATTCCAGGGCGCTCTGGTACTCGTCCCACAGCGGCAGGCGCCAGGCGCGGTCGAGGGTGTGTTCGCCGGCGGCAAGCAGTTCGTCGGCCAGATCGTCGTGCTTGCTCATCAGACCGCTGGCATGGCCGCCCAGGGCGACGACGCAGGCGCCGGTGAGGGTGGCGGCGTCGACGATGGCCTGCGGCTTGAAGCGCTGCACGTAGGTCAGCGTGTCGCACAGGATCAGGCGGCCTTCGGCGTCGGTGTTGAGCACTTCCACGGTCTGGCCGGAGAGGGTGGTAAGTACATCGCCGGGACGGTAGGCGTCGCCATCGGGCATGTTCTCCACGGAAGCCACGGCGCAGACCAGGTTCACCGGCAGTTTCAGCTTCACGGCGGCGACGAAGGTGCCGAGCATGCCGGCGGCGCCGCACATGTCGAATTTCATCTGCTCCATGCTGGCGCCGGGCTTGATGTTGAGGCCGCCGGCGTCGAAGGTGACGCCCTTGCCGACCAGGGCGTAGGGGGCCTCGTCGTTGTCGGCGCCGTTCCACTTCAGCACGATCAGGCGTGGTGCATTGGCCGAGCCGCGGGCCACGGCCAGCAGCGAATGCATGCCCAGTTCGGCCATTTGCTCGCGTTCCAGTACGTCGATGTCGACGCCGTCATGGGCATCGGCGAAGGTCTTGGCCTGGTCGGCGATCCAGGCCGGGTTGCAGATGTTGGGCGGGGTGTTGCCCAGTTCGCGCGCGAAGCGTACGCCTTCGGCCATGGCGGCGGCCTGTGCCAGGGCGGCATCGAGGCCGTCGGCGTCGTCGCCGGCGGTCAGGGCCAGCGATTGCAGCTTTTCGGCCTGTTCATCGCGGCGCTTGGCCAGGGTGGCCACGTAGCGGTAGGCGGCATGATCGGCAGCCAGGGCCTCGGTGCGCACGCGCCAGGCGGCGTCGTGGCCGGCGACGTCCAGCTCGGCCAGCCACGAGGCGGCTCGTTTCACCGGCAACCGGACCAATGCCTTGGCCGCGCCGGCGGCGGCTTTTCGGAAGCGGGCGGCATCGACGCCCTCGGATTTGCCCAGGCCGGTCACCAGCACCCGCGCGGCGGTGACACCCGGCAGGTCGAACAGCACCTGCGTGGTGCCGATCTTGCCGGTGACGTCGCCGCTGTCGATGCGCTTGCGCAGGACGCCGCCGGTGGCGTCGTCCAGTTGCTGCGATGCGCTTGGCAGGGAGCCGTCCTCGAAGGCGCCGACGATCAGGCAGTCGGCGTCGGTGGTGGCGGCCGGGGTGGAAACGAGGCTGAACTTTAGCGTCATGGATATGCCCTGCAGATTGAGTCCGGAGCGGCGTGACCGGCTACACTGACAGCTTCGCCGCCACCGGCACGACACGAAAATTTCATTATCGCATGCTGCGCATCATCGACCGTTACATCCTGCGCGAACTGACCATGAACGTGGTGGCCGTGGCCGTGGTGCTGCTGGTGGTGGTGGCCGGCGGTACGTTCGCGCGTGTGCTGCAGCAGGTGGCGCAGGGCAGCTATCCGGCCAGCGTCATGTTCGACGTGCTGGGCCTGAAGATGTTGTCGGCGATGGCCGGCATTTTGCCGCTGGCCCTGTTCCTGGGCATTCTCATGGGATTGGGGCGGCTGTATCACGACAGCGAGATGCATGTGCTGGCGGCTTCGGGCATGGGCCGGCGCGGGCTGGTCCGGCCGGCGGCGTGGCTGGGAATTCCGACAGCGATCGTGGTCGGCTTGCTGTCGTTGTGGCTGGGGCCCTGGGCCGACCACAAGGCCGACACCATGATCACCGAGGCCAACCATTCGGTGATTGCCGCCGGTCTGGAGGCGGGGCGGTTTACGGAGTTGCCCGGCCGTGGCGGCACCTTGTTCGTCAGCGGCATGAATCGCGACGGGACGCGCCTGAGCAAGGTGTTCGTGGTGCGCGAGGACGAAGGCGACGGGAAATCCTCGCCGACGTTGAAGGTGGTCACCGCCGAGCAGGGCCGGTTGTATGCCGACTCCGATGGCGAGGGGCGTTACCTGGCGCTGACCGACGGTTGGCAGTTCGAGTTGCCGCTGGGTGCCGACAACTGGAGCCGCATGCAGTATCGCGAGAACGACATGGCCCTGTCCGAGGCCAGTTCCGGCGCCGATGACGCCGAGGGTTCGGCCACCAGCACGTGGGCATTGTGGAAGGCCGACGATCCGTCGTCGCGGGCCGAGCTGGCCTGGCGCATGGCCGCGCCGGTGGCCACGCTGGTGCTGGTGCTGCTGGTACTGCCGTTGTCGCGGCAGTCGCCGCGCGAACCGCGCTACGGGCGCATGATGATTGCGGTGCTCAGTTACTTCGTCTATTTCAGCGTGCTGTCGCTGGCCCGTTCGATGATCAGCCAGGACCAGCTTCACAACGACCTGCCGGTCTGGATGCTGCATCTGGTCGTGGCGGCCATCAGTGCCTGGGTGTTCTGGCGCCAGTACGCCCCGCGCAAGGTGCGGAGGTCACGCGCATGAGGCTGGCGCTGCCGTGGTTCAAACGTGCCGACCGGCTGATCGCCATGAGCGTGATCGGCATGGTGCTGATCGTGTGGCTGGTGCTGGTCGGGTTCGACACGCTGACGCATTTCCTGCGCGAGCTGGGCGATGTCGGCAAGGATGGCTACAGCATGCCCGATGCCGTCGTCTACATCGCCTGGACGGTGCCGCGGCGCTTGTACGAATGGTTCGGCAATTCGGCCCTGATCGGTGCACTGCTGGGGCTGGGCGGCCTGGCCACCAATGGTGAGCTGACAGCCCTGCGCGCGGCCGGCATGTCCAAGCTGCGCGTGGTGTTCTCGGTGGTGCTGACCCTGGCGGTATTGACGGCCGCCGTGATGCTGATGGGCGAGACCGTTGCCCCGTACGGCGCGCGTCAGGCGCAGGCGCTGCAGCTGCGTGCGCATTCGGGCAACCTCGGCATGACCACGCGAAGCGGCCTGTGGGCTCGCGATGGCGACAACATCATCAACGCCAAAAACGTGCTTGCCGAGCGTGGCGACGACGGCATCGCGCAGGTGCGGCTGGCGGACGTGCGTGTGTTCACCTTCGACGACAAGGGCGAGCTGACCCGCTTCGTGCATGCCGACAGCGCGGTCAGTCACGGCAATGCCTGGACATTGCAGAAGACCCGCCAGAGCACGTTGGACAAAGACGGCGTGCACAGCCGCCGCGTCAAGAAGCAGACCTGGGACACCCAGCTCGACGCCACCGTGCTGAAGCAATCGGTGGTGCGGCCCGAATACCTGTCCATGCTCGACCTGCATCGCAACATGCGCTACATGAGCCGCAACCACCAGAATCCGTTGCCCTACGCCAAGGCGTTCTGGGCCCACGTGTTCTATCCGGTCAACGTGCTGGTGCTGGCGGTATGCGCCTTGCCGTTCGCCTTTGGCGCCTTGCGTTCCGGCGGGCTGGGCAAGCGCATCTTCATCGGCGTGGTGCTGGCGCTGGGCTGGTATTTCCTGCAGCAAGGCCTGGTCAGCGTCGGCATCGTCTACGGGTTGCCGGCCTGGCTGGCCGATTTGTTGCCGGCCCTGGCGTTGGCGGTCGCGGCGTCGGTGTATTTCCGGCGTTACAGCTGAGCCGGCCATCGCGGCCATGGGCCGCTCCCACAAGGGTTTCAGGGGATTCGGGGCAAGCCCTGTGGGATACCTCGAATAACCGTGCTCTTTTGTGGGAGCGGCCTATGGCCGCGATGGCGGGAGCCTGGCGAGTGTCAGTGCAGCAGCACCGTTCCCGCGGCCAGATCATGCAGGCCGCGCCGGTGCCGATCCACCAGCGCGAAGGCGAAACAGGCCAGCCACAACACGCCGGCGCCAAGCATCGCGGTACGCGGTGACAGGACGTGGCCGAGGGTCAGTGTCAACAACGGCAGCGACACCGTGGCGGCTCGCAGCAGCGCGGCCCGCGGTGTGACCGGCGTGCCGTCGGCCATGCGCAGGCGCATGCGCCAGGGTCGCATGCCCAGGGTCTGGCCACCACGCAGCCACGAGACCACGAAGTAGGCCACCACCACCAGATATTGCAGCGGGCGGTACCACCAGGCGATGCGGACTCCGCCGCGGGTATCGACCAGATGGCCACCGGTGACAAGCTGGCCCAGCATGCCCACCACCATCACGATGGCCAGCACCGCCACCAGGTCGTAGACTAGGCCGGCGAGGCGCCGCCACAACGCGGCGGGGTGAAAGACGGCGGTGGCGGGCGGCGTATCGGTCATCGGCTTCTTGCAAGCATGCGGGACTGGCGGCAGCATCATGCCATGCCGTCCCCCAAATCGCCCATTGCCGATGCCGACCGCACGGCCATTGATACCTTCCTGGAACGCGTGTGGTCCGAGGATGGCCTGTCCGAACGTACTCTGGATGCGTATCGACGTGACCTCGAAGCGCTGTCGCGCTGGCTCGTGGCGCGCGGCAAGCACCTGGCCGATGCCGGCGGCATGGATTTGTCGCGTTATCTCGGTGACGTGGGGGGCGCGGCGCGCTCCATGGCGCGCCGGCAGACCACGATGCGGCGCTTTTATGCCGACCAGGCCCGCATCCGCCCCGGTTTCGACGACCCCACGTTGCGCCTGCAGCGGCCGCGCCTGCCGCACAGCCTGCCCAAGGCCCTGGCCGAGCGCGAGGTGGAGGCGTTGCTGCGCGCACCGGACGTGGCCACGCCGCTGGGGCTGCGCGACCGTGCCATGCTGGAACTGATGTACGCCAGCGGCCTGCGCGTGTCGGAGCTGGTGGGGTTGCCGCTGGGCGGCCTGAATCGTCGCCAGGGCGTGCTGCGTGTCACCGGCAAGGGCGGCAAGGAACGTCTGGTGCCGGTGGGCGAGGAGGCGCTGGACTGGATCGAGCGCTATCTGGACGAGTCGCGCCCGTTGCAGGCGCGCGGACGCCTGGCCGAGGCCTTGTTCCTGTCCAACCGCGGTGCCGGCATGAGCCGGCAGATGTTCTGGACCCTGGTCAAGCGCCATGCGCGAAGCGTTGGCATCGACGCCAAGCGCATTTCGCCGCACGTGTTGCGCCATTCTTTTGCCACGCATCTGCTCAATCACGGCGCCGACCTGCGCTCGCTGCAGATGCTGCTGGGCCACAGTTCGCTCAGCACCACGCAGATCTACACGCTGGTGGCGCGCGAGGGGCTGAAGCGGCTGCATGCGGCGCATCATCCGCGGGGCTGAAAGCTCTGTGGGCCTCGGCCGGCGGACCGGCAAGCCTGATCGCGGCCATGGGCCGCTTCCACAAAGGAGCCTCGAAAAAACGGATGTTGAAGACCGACCTGTGGGAGCGGCCCATGGCCGCGATGGCCCGAACTGGCGGAATTGGTTTTCCGGAGCGGCATGTCCCGGATCGCGGCACAGTTGGTGCGCCGCCGGGGGCGTGCAAAAATGCAGCACATCTTCCGGGGATCCACCTCATGCGTCGAACAATGTCGTGTCTTGTCCTCATGTGTCTCGCCGCGACCGCCACGGCGGCGGACGGGCCGGACGCGGTGAAATCCGCTTTGCAGCGCGTGGCGCCGGGGGTACAGATCGGGCATGTCGAGAAGGCGCCGCTGCCGGGCTATTACCAGGCCATGGTCGGCGGCCGGCTGGTCTATGTGAGCGCCGACGGCCGTTGGGTGATGGACGGCAAGCTGTATGACGCCGACCAGCGTGTCAACGTTACCGAGGACAGCATGCGCACGGTGCGTCGCGATGCGCTGGCGAAGCTTCCCGACAGCGACCGGATCGTTTATGCGCCAGCCCATCCCAAGTACACCGTCACGGTGTTCACCGATCTCGACTGCGGGTTTTGCCGAGCTTTTCATCGGCATATCAAGGCTTTCAACGATGAGGGTATCGCGGTCGAATACCTGTTCTGGCCGCGCACCGGCATCAAGGCCTATCCCAGCGGCAAGCCGACCTCGTCGTATTTGAAGGCGGTATCGGTGTGGTGCGCCGACGACCGCAAGGCGGCCTTCGATGCGGCCAAGGCCGGGAAGGATGTCCCGCAGGCGGCATGCACCAATCCGGTCGCCGACGAATACCACCTGGGCGAGCGCATCGGCATCGACGGCACCCCCACGGTGATCGCCGCCGACGGTACTCTGCTGGGCGGCTACATGACACCGAAGCAGTTGTTGACGGCGTTGAAGCTCAACGCGAAGCATTCGACCGACGAGCGCTAGGCAAACGCGATGGCGGTCATGGGCCGCTCCCATAAAAAGCCTTGAAGAATCGGATTTTTCGCAGGAACGGCTTCAGCCGCGATGGTTTGTGCCGCCGAAAACTTCCCGACAATCACGGCCGGCGCTCCCCCGGATGGGCTAAAATGGCGGTTCTCCCTTCGCAGCGCAGCGCACCATGATCGTTCTCGACGGACAGGCCGCCCTTTCCGCGTTCCGCCTGGATCGGCTCAACGCCCAACTTGCCGACCTGCACCCCGGGGTGCGGGTACAGGGGACCTGGCACGTGTATTTCATCGACGCGGACGAGGCGCTGCCGGCGGCGGAGCATGCGCGTCTGCTGGAGGTGCTGCAGGCGCGCGATGGCGGGCCGCAGCCCGCTTCGCTGTGGGTGGTGCCGCGCTTGGGCACCATTTCGCCGTGGTCGAGCAAGGCCACCGACATCCTGCATATGGCGGGTCTGGAGGTCGAGCGCGTGGAGTGCGGTACGGCGTGGCGCATCGACGGGCTGGAGGATGTTTCCGAGGCGTTGCGGACCAGCATTCTGGCCGAGCTGCACGACCCGATGACGCAGTCGCTGTTGACGGACGTCGACCAGGCCTGCGGCCTGTTCCTGCATGGCACGCCCGGTGAGCTGTCGCGTGTGGCGCTGGGTGACGACCCGCGTGCCGCGCTTGAAGCGGCCAATCGCGGGCTGGGGCTGGCCCTGGCCGACGACGAAATCGCCTACCTTGCCGAACGCTATGCCGACCTTGGCCGCGACCCCAGCGATGCCGAACTGATGATGTTCGCCCAGGCCAATTCCGAGCATTGTCGGCACAAAGTGTTCAACGCCACCTGGGACATCGACGGCGAGGAGCAGGACGCCACGCTGTTCGGCATGATCCGCAACACCCACGAGAAGTCACCCGCGTTCACGCTGTCGGCCTACAAGGACAACGCGGCGGTCATCGAGGGCAGTGCCGGCAAACGCTTCTTCGCCGATGACGACGGGGTTTGGCGTGGGCATGAGGAGTCGATCGATTACGCCATCAAGGTGGAAACGCACAACCATCCCACCGCCATCGCGCCGTGGCCGGGGGCATCCACCGGCGCCGGTGGCGAGATCCGCGACGAGGGTGCGACCGGCCGTGGCGGCAAGCCCAAGGCCGGCCTGACCGGTTTTTCGGTGTCGCACCTGCGCATTCCCGGCTTGCCGCGCCCGTGGGAAAAGGATCGCCCGTTGCCGCCGAACATGGCGCCGGCATTTCAGATCATGCGTGACGGTCCGTTGGGCGCGGCGGCGTTCAACAACGAATTCGGCCGGCCCTGCCTGGGCGGCTATTTCCGTGCCTTCGAGCAGGAAAACGGCAAGCCCAACGTGCGTCGTGGCTACGACAAGCCGATCATGATCGCCGGCGGCATCGCCAACATCCGTCGCGACCATGTGCAGAAGATGCCGGTGCAGCCGGGCGATGCGGTGATCGTGCTGGGCGGCCCGGCCATGCTGATCGGTCTGGGCGGCGGCGCGGCCTCCTCGATGAGCGCCGGCGTGTCCAACGCCGAGTTGGATTTCGCCTCGGTACAGCGTGACAACGCGGAGATGGAGCGCCGCTGCCAGCAGGTCATCGATGCCTGCTGGGCGCAGGGGGACGACAATCCCGTCGTCAGCATCCACGATGTCGGCGCCGGTGGCTTGTCCAACGCCATCCCCGAAATCCTGCACGATGCCGGCGTCGGCGGCGAGATCGACCTGGACCGGGTGCCCGTGTCCGATCCCGCATTGACGCCGATGCAGATCTGGTGCAATGAATCGCAGGAGCGCTATGTGCTGGCGTTGCGCCCGGCCGACGTGCCCGCCTTCGAGGCGATGTGCCGGCGCGAGCGCTGTCCCTTCGCCGTGGTCGGCACCGCGACCGAAGAAGAGCGCCTTATCGTCACCCGTGCTTCAAGCCTTGCCTCGAATCCCGGCTCCCCGAGTTCCGAGTTCCGAGTCCCGAGTCCCGCAACCAGCCCCGAGTCTCGCGAAACAGTCATCAACCTGACCATGGATACCTTGTTCGGCAAGACGCCGCGCATGCACCGTCAGGCCACGCGCAAGCCGGTCCGTCTGGATCTGGTCCCCGACCTGTCCGGTATCGAGCTGACCGAGGCGTTGCTGCGCGTGCTGCGCAACCCGGCGGTCGGTTCCAAGTCGTTCCTGGTGACCATCGGCGACCGCAGTGTGGGCGGCCTGTGCGCACGCGATCCGATGGTCGGTCCGTGGCAGGTACCGGTGGCCGACTGTGCCGTGACGCTGCTGGATTTCGAGGGCCATGCGGGCGAAGCCATGGCCATGGCCGAGCGCGCGCCGGTGGCGTTGATCTCCAGCCGTGACGCGGCCCGGCTGGCGGTTGGCGAGGCCATCACCAACCTGGCCGCCGCGCCCATCGCCGAGCTGGGCGAGATCCGTCTGTCGGCCAACTGGATGGCTGCCGTCAACCACGAAGGGGAGGGCGCCGCGCTGTACGACGCGGTGCGCACCGTGGGCATGGAAATCTGCCCGGAGCTGGATATCGCCATCCCCGTCGGCAAGGACTCCATGTCCATGCAGGCGGTGTGGCAAGACCCCGAGGAAGGCGAGCAGCACACGGTGGCGCCGGTATCGTTGGTGGTGACCGGGTTCGCGCGCGTCGGCGATGTGCGCAAGACCCTCACTCCGCAACTGCATGCCGGAGGCGCGCATTCGCGGCTGTGGATGCTGGATCTGGGCGACGGCCGCGACCGTCTCGGCGGCAGCGTGCTGACCCAGGTCTTCAACCGCAGCGGCGGCGTACCGCCGACCCTGGATGATCCGGCCCGCCTGAAGGCGTTTTTCCACTTCATGCGCGACGCGCGCGAGGCCGGCATCATCCGTGCCTACCATGACCGCTCCGACGGGGGACTCATCGTCACCCTGCTGGAAATGGCCTTCGCCGGCCACTGTGGTCTGGAACTGCAACTGGAAGGCTGGGCCGACGCCACCTTGCGCACCCTGTTCAACGAGGAACTGGGTGCGGTCATCCAGGTCGACGAGGCCGACGAGGACACCCTGTACCGCCTGCTCGGCAAGCACGGCCTGGAGGATCAGGCGCAATGCGTGGGCCGGCCGCGCCGCAAACTGGGCATCAAATTGCTGATGGGCAGCGACGTGCTGGTCAAGTGGCGTTGGCAGGATCTGATTGGCGCCTGGAGCGAAACCAGTCACGCCATGCAGCAGCGTCGCGACAACCCGGCCAGTGCGGACGCGGAGCTGGCCTGGCGTGTCGATGACGAAGACCCGGGGATCAGCCCGTCGCTGACGTTCGACCCGTCCGGGGACGTGGCGGCGCCGTACATCGTGCGCGGTGTGCGCCCGCGTGTGGCGGTGTTGCGTGAACAGGGCGTCAACGGCCAGGTCGAGATGGCCGCGGCCTTCACCCGCGCCGGCTTCGACGCCGTGGATGTGCACATGAGCGATCTGCTGGCCGGTCGCCAGCGTCTGGACGATTTTGCCGGTCTGGCCGCCTGCGGCGGGTTTTCCTACGGCGACGTGCTGGGTGCCGGTCGCGGCTGGGCCACCTCGATCCTGCACAACGCCGGCCTGCGCCAGCAGTTCGAGGCGTTTTTCGCCGACGCGCGGCGTTTCGCGCTGGGCGTATGCAACGGCTGTCAGATGCTGTCGCAACTGAAGGACATCATTCCCGGCGCACAGCACTGGCCGCGCTTCCTGCGCAACGTGTCGGAGCAGTACGAAGCGCGTCTGGCGACGCTGGAGATACTGGATTCGCCCAGCATCCTGTTGCAGGGCATGGCCGGCTCGCGCGTGCCGGTGGTGGTGGCCCACGGTGAGGGCCAGGCGTATTTCGACAACCAGTGCAGTCCGGCCAAGAGCCAGGCCTGCCTGCGTTACGTCGATAATCACGGCCGCCCCACCGAGGATTACCCGCTCAACCCCAACGGCTCGCCCGGCGGCCTGACCGGCTTCACCGCCGCCGACGGCCGCGTCACCATCATGATGCCGCACCCCGAGCGGGTGTTCCGCAGTGCGCAGATGAGCTGGCATCCATCTGAATGGGGTGAGGACTCGCCCTGGATGCGGCTGTTTCGCAATGCGCGGGCATGGGTGGGGTAATGGCGCGGCGGCGGTCACCGGAAATCGCGGCCATGGGCCGCTCCCACAGGGCGTGCCAGAAATCCCCGGACAACCTTGTGGGAGCGGCCCATGGCCGCGATTCCATACACCGCCCCCAGCCTGATCCATTCACCGATACCGAACCATGCGCCTGAGCGTCCTCATCGTCGCCGCGGACAGTGGCCCGTCGCTGGCCGAATGCGTGCGCCGCGCACTGGCCAGCACCGCCGTGGACGAGGTGCTGGTGATGGACAACGCCTCCACCGACGGCACTCCCGACGCGCTCGAGCGCGAGCATGCCGACAACGCGCGCGTGCAGGTAGTCCGCAACGGCGCGAACCTCGGTTTCGGCCCGGCCATGAACCGTGTCGTCGCGCTGGCGGCGGGAGAACAGTTGCTGCTGCTCAATCCCGATTGTCTGCTCGGCGACGGGGATGTCGAGGCATTGCAGCACACCCTGGCCACCGAACCGCGCGCCGGCCTGGTCGGCGCGGTGGTGTGCGATGCCGACGGCACGCCCGACCCGGCCTCACGGCGTCGCGACCCGCTGTTGCGGCGCTCGCTCAATACCCTCACTGGCCGCGCCGCGCGCGAAGCCGACGATCCGCGCTGTGCCGGCATTCCGGTGCCGGGGCCGATGCCGCAGGGTGTGGAGGATGAAGAAGCGGTGTCCGGCGCACTGATGTTGCTGCCGCGCACGGTATTCGACGCGCTGGATGGTTTCGACGAGGGCTATTTCCTGCATTGCGAGGATCTCGACCTGTGTCGCCGCGTCCGTGACGCCGGTTGGCGGGTGCTTCTGGACGGACGGGTGCGCGTGCTGCACGCCAAGGGCGGCTCCAGCCGGCACCGGCCGATTTTCGTCAGCCGGCACAAACATCGCGGCATGTGGCGATGGTTCCGCAAATTCGATCCGGCGGCGCGCAATCCGTTGCTGGCGGGCATCGTGTGGTGCGGCATCTGGGCGCACTTTGTGTTGGGCTGCCTGAAGGCGGCAATCCGGCACATGGCAGGTCGCCGGGGCTGAACCACTTCCCATGCAGGGCCGCGGACAACCCCCTGTTTGTGGGAGCGGCTTCCGCCGCGATCGGTGCGTGGCGATATCCCGCCATCGCGGCTGAAGCCGCTCCCACAGGTTGTGGTTGGCGTGCCGCGGGCTCATGTGCCGATGCTTGCAACGCCCGCGCTACACTGGTGCGGCATCCACACGGAGAACCGTCATGCGTCGTGTCACCTTGATCCGCAACGCCGTCGTGCTGGGCCTGGCTCTGGCCATCGTGCCGGGTACGGCATCGGCGCAGAAGTGGAAGGACATGTTGAAGAAGGCCACCGGCCAGCAGTCTTCCAGTGTCAGCAACGTGCCTGACAGCGATGTGGCCGCCGGCCTCAAGGAAGCCCTGGCCAAGGGCACCACCGACGCCATCAACACCCTGGGCCGCAATGGCGGCTTTTCCGACAACCCGAAGGTGCGCATTCCCCTGCCGGGCGCGCTGGACAAGGCCGGCAAGCTGGCGCGGCAGATGGGGCAGGGCGAGAAGGTCGACGCCTTCCAGCTCAGCCTCAACCGGGCCGCCGAGAAGGCGGTGCCCGAGGTGGCCGACATTTTCGGCGACGCCATCCGCAAGATGACCCTCAAGGACGCGCAGGGCATTCTCGCCGGCGGCGACCATGCGGCCACCGACTACTTCCGGCGCGTGGCCGGTGATGCCCTGGCCCAACGCATCCAGCCGATCGTCGGCAAGGCCACCGACAGCGTCGGCGTGACCAGCAAGTACAAGGCCCTGACCTCGAGTGCGGCTGGCCGCAACCTGGGCGGCATGTTGTCCAAACTGGGAGGGCACGATGACAGCAGTTCCCTGGATCTGGACAAGTACGTCACCGACAAGACCATCGACGGCCTGTTCACCGAAATCGGCGACCAGGAAAAGTCCATCCGCACCAATCCCGCGGCGCGGACCACTGATCTGTTGAAGAAGGTGTTTGGCGGGAAGTAGGAATCCGGAAAAGCATCCCCTGTGGGGCACCTCGAAAAACCGGGACTTTCATCAAGGCCGCTGTAGGAGCGCTGGAAGGCGCGACCGGCAACGCGGGAAAATGGCGGGTCCTGCGGCCAGATGGGGCGCGGCTTCAGCCGCGATGGCCGCCCTGCGCCAGGCGCTGCCGGTGCAGGTTGATGTCGTCGCGAAGGGTTCGCGCGGCGCCGCGTGCCGCATCGGCATAGTCGTCGCCGTTTCCGGCGTAGAGGATGGCGCGCGAGGAGCTGACCATGAGGCCGGTGCCGTCGGTGGTCAAGCCGTTTTTCAGTACCGCTCCGACATCGCCGCCCTGGGCGCCGATGCCGGGTACCAGCAGCGGCATGGCGCCGACTTTTTCGCGGATGTGACCCAGCTCTTCGGGGAAGGTGGCGCCGGCGACCAGCGCACAGTTGCCGTGGTCGTTCCAACGCGAGGCGATGGTCTCGGCCACCTTGAGGTACAGCGGTTCGCCGCCGCAGTCCAGGTTCTGGAAATCCGCGCCGCCGGGGTTGGAGGTGCGGCAGAGCAGGATCACGCCCTTGTCGGCACGTTCCAGGAACGGCCGGATGGAGTCATGTCCGAGGTACGGGTTGGCGGTGACGGCATCGGCCTGGTAGCGGTCGAAGGCCTCCTCGGCGTAGTGCGTGGCGGTGGAGCCGATGTCGCCACGCTTGGCGTCGAGGATCACCGGGATGCCGGGGTGCTTGTCGTGGATGTGCGCGATCAGGCGTTGCAGCGTGTCTTCGGCGCCGAGCGCGGCAAAGTGCGCGATCTGCGGCTTGTATGCGCAGACGAGGTCGGCGGTGGCGTCGGCAATGGCCGCGCAAAAGGTGAACACGGCATCGGGGTCGTCCTTCAGCGCCTCGGGAAAGCGCGGCGGCGTGGGGTCCAGTCCGACGCAGACCAGCGAATCATTGGTTTGCCAGGCGGTGTGCAGTTGTTGCATGAAGCCCATGTCGAACCTCCGCGGATGCGTGATACATCCTTCTCCCTCCGGGAGAAGGTGCCCCGAAGGGGCGGATGAGGGTTCCCGCATGGTTTGGAATCCGCGCTTCGGGCGGGCCCTCACCCCAACCCCTCTCCCGGAGGGAGAGGGACTCAGGTCGGTTATTTCAACGATTTGTACCGCAACCGGTGCGGCCCGGCGTCATCCCCCAGACGGCGCTTCTTGTCTTCTTCGTACTCGCGGAAGTTGCCCTGGAAAAATTCCACGTGCGAGTCGCCCTCGAAGGCCAGGATGTGGGTGGCGATGCGGTCCAGGAACCAGCGGTCATGGCTGATCACGAAGGCGTTGCCGGGAAATTCCAGCAGCGCGTCTTCCAGCGCGCGCAGGGTTTCCACGTCCAGATCGTTGGACGGCTCGTCGAGCAGCAGCACGTTGCCGCCCTGCAGCAGGGTCTTGGCCAGGTGCAGGCGGCCGCGTTCGCCGCCCGACAGGTTCTTGACGATCTTCTGCTGGTCCTGGCCCTTGAAGTTGAAGCGGCCGATGTAGGCGCGCGACTGGATCTCGATGCCGTTGATGTTGAGGATGTCGGCGCCGCCGGAGACTTCCTGGAACACGTTGTGGTCGCCTTCCAGCGTCTCGCGGCTCTGGTCGACGTAGGCCAGGTTCACGGTCGGGCCGGTGGTGATTTCGCCCGAGTCGGGCTTTTCGATGCCCATCAGCATCTTGAACAGCGTCGACTTGCCGGCGCCGTTGGGGCCGATGATGCCGACCAGCGCGCCCGGGGGCACCACGAACGACAGGTCGTCGATCAACAGGCGGTCGCCGAAGGACTTGGAAACGTTCTTGAATTCGATCACCGAATTGCCGAGCCGCTCGCCCGGCGGGATGAAGATTTCGTTGGTCTCGTTGCGCTTCTGGTAGTCCACCGATTGCAACTCGTCCAGGCGCTTCAGGCGCGCCTTGCCCTTGGACTGGCCGCCCTTGGCATTTTTGCGCGCCCACTCCAGTTCCTTGGCGATGGCTTTCTGGCGGGCCTTTTCCTTGTTCTCTTCCTGCTTGAGGCGTTCTTCCTTCTGCTCCAGCCACTGTGTGTAGTTGCCCTTCCAGGGGATGCCGCGGCCGCGGTCCAGCTCCAGGATCCACTCGGCGGCGTTGTCGAGGAAGTAGCGGTCATGGGTGACGGCCACCACGGTGCCGCTGTAGCGGTGCAAAAATTCCTCCAGCCAGGCGACGGATTCGGCGTCCAGATGGTTGGTCGGCTCGTCCAGCAGCAGCATGTCGGGCTTGGACAGCAACAGGCGGCACAAGGCGACCCGTCGTTTTTCGCCTCCGGAAAGGTGATCGACGCGCGCTTCCCATGGCGGCAGGCGCAAAGCGTCCGCGGCAATGTCCATCTTCGTTTCAAT
>CAZMKO010000046.1:0-18670 GCA_964566965.1 uncultured Rhodanobacteraceae bacterium | reverse complement strand
ACAAGTGGTACGACACCGACAGCACCGGCGGACGCTTCGAGCGCTCGGCCAGCCGCTTCCGCCACTGGATCACCCCGGACGGCGCCGCCGGTCCTTCCGGTGACGACGGATTCCGTGCCGAAAGCGGCCGCTATCACCTGTACGTCTCCTATGCCTGCCCATGGGCGCACCGGGCTCTGGTGATGCGCGCCCTGAAAGGTCTGCAGGCACACGTCGACGTGTCGGTAGTGCATCCGCTGATGCTGGACGACGGCTGGACGTTCGATACCGACTTTCCCGGCGCCACCGGCGACCGCCTGTACGGGCTGGACAAACTCTACGAGCTGTACCTCCGGGCCGATCCGCACGACAGCGGCCGCGTCACCGTGCCGGTGCTGTGGGATCGCGAACGCGAGACCATCGTCAACAACGAGTCGGCGGAGATCATCCGCATGCTCAGCCATGCCTTCGACGGCATCGGCGCCCGCCCCGGCGACTACTACCCCGAGGACCTTCGCGAGCATATCGACGCCATCAACGCCAACGTCTACGACCACGTCAACAACGGCGTCTACAAGGCCGGCTTCGCCACCACCCAGGCGGCCTATGACGAAGCGGCCACGGCGCTGTTCGACACCCTCGACACGCTGGAGGAACGACTGGCGCGACACCGCTATCTGGTCGGCAACACGCTCACCGAGGCCGACCTGCGCCTATGGACGACGCTGGTGCGCTTCGACGCCGTATACGCCACGCACTTCAAGTGCGACCGCCGGCGCATCGTCGACTACCCCAACCTGCTGGAACTGCTGCGCGAGCTGTACCAGTTGCCGGGCATCGCCGACAC
This sequence comes from uncultured Rhodanobacteraceae bacterium, assembly GCA_964566965.1. Classification (GTDB taxonomy): domain Bacteria; phylum Pseudomonadota; class Gammaproteobacteria; order Xanthomonadales; family Rhodanobacteraceae; genus Oleiagrimonas. The sequence goes on along the minus strand of CAZMKO010000046.1, from coordinate 17,844 downwards.
GGTGCATCTGGACCATATCCGTCACCACTATTTCCGCAGTCATCCGGATATCAACCCGCACCGCATCGTGCCCATCGGACCGCCACCGACTTTCGATGGTCCACACGACCGCGACCGGCTGGGACAACGTGAGATCCGCGGAACCCGGACATCCTGATCCGCCCGGCAGCGCGCCGGATGCCGCCGTCGCAAGCGGTGGTTGCCCTCTCGGTCACCTACAAGACCCTTGCCCGACAGCACACCGGCCGAAGCGGCGTCACTCAGCATTTTCGGGAGCGAGGAACTTCCGTATCCGCGCGGCCACCTTGTGCGGATGGCGGACATGCAGGTGATGCGGGCCGGTCATGTGCTCGACATGCACGCGTCTGACACAAGCGGCGCGTGCCTGCATCCGGGACGTCGGCAGGTAGGCCGTGGCCGGCTCGGCAAGCAGCAGCATGACGGGAGCTTCGATACCCGCCAGCAGACGCCGGACCTGGGCCTCATCCAGGCGAACCGGTGTGGTCAGACGCAAGCGCGCGTCGCTACGCCAGGCGCAGCCACCCTCGGTCTCATGCAGGTTGCGGCACACGATCGGCCGTACTTCATCGGCGGTCAACGTATCGTCGGCCATCACACGGGCACCAACGGCCGCCTCGACAGAAGGGAACACGCGCGGTGCCCGCCGGGGCCGACGGCGCCGGGCATGGGCCTCACGCCAACGGTCCAGGGTTTTCGAACCGTCATCGGCAAGCGGCCCCAAGCCCTCGACCAGCACCAACCGGCGCACGCGTTCCGGCACCGCCGCCGCCAACAACGCGGCGATACCCGCCCCCAGCGAATGCCCCAGCAAGTCGAAGCGTGTCAGGTCCAGGGCATCGGCTACATCCAGCACGTGATCCACCTGGTCGACCACGTGGTAGCGACATGCTGCGGTCGGCAGATGCGCGGAGTGACCGTGCCCCGGCAAGTCCAGCGCCAGCACGCGGCGCTCACCCGTCAGTAGGGGCGCCAGGCGCGCGAAACTCGCCGCATTGTCGAGCCAGCCATGCAACGCCAGCAGCGGCGGTGCCTCGCCACCACCCCACTGCAACAGCGTCGCGTTGCCACAAGGCGTTGCCACGCGAAGCTCCTCGGGTTCGTTGGCATCCGGAAATCGATCCACGGCTTCGTCTCCTTTCAGGATTGTTCTTCCCCGCGATGCATCCAGCGATACAACGCGGGCAGCACCAGCAACGTCAACAGGGTGGACGACACGATACCGCCAATGACCACCGTGGCCAGCGGGCGCTGCACTTCTGCCCCGGTGCCCACATTGAACGCCATGGGGATGAATCCCAGCGACGCCACCAACGCGGTCATCAGCACCGGCCGCAAGCGTCCCACGGCGCCATCGAAAACGGCCTTGCCGAGAGGAATGCCGTCTTCACGCAACTTGCGGATGAAGGCAATCATCACCAAGCCATTCAATACCGCCACACCCGACAATGCAATGAAGCCGACACCGGCGGTAATCGACAACGGGATGCCCCGCAGCCACAACGCCAGCACCCCGCCGGTAAGCGCCAATGGCACGCCACTGAACACGGCAATGGCGTCACGGGCCGAACCAAAGGCGGTAAAAAGCAGGCCGAAAATGAGGATCAACGTCACGGGCACCACGACCGCCAGGCGACGACCCGCGGATATCATCTGCTCGAAGCTGCCGCCATAACCGATCCAGTAACCGGCCGGCATGTCCACACCGGCATCGACCTCGCGGCGCAACTCGTCGACAAAGCTGCCAAGATCGCGCTCATCCACGTTGGCGCTGACCACCACCCGCCGTTTGCCGTTTTCGCGATTGACCTGGTTGGGGCCGGTCACGGTTTCGATACGGGCCACCTCGCGCAGCGGCACGGTTCGCGGCGGATCAACGCGCCAACCGGTGCGGCGGCTGGACTCGTCCGTGTTGACCAGCGTTCCCAGCGGCACCGGAAGATCCGCCAGGGCAGCCAGATCCTCACGCAACGATTCGGGCAGTCTCACGACAATGTCAAAGCGGCGGTCGCCATCGAACAACTGGCTTGCCACACGTCCTCCCACGGCCGTGGCCACGACATTCTGCACCGTGTCCGGATTGAGACCATATCGCGCCAATGCATCGCGATCCGGATGAACCACCAGCATGGGCAATCCGGTCACCTGCTCGACGCGCACGTCGGCAGCACCCGGCAGGCTTTCCGCCACCGCCTCGACTTGCCGGGCCACCCGGACCAAGGTATCGAGGTCATCTCCGAATACCTTCACGGCAACGTCGGCACGGACGCCGGAAATAAGCTCGTTGAAGCGCATCTCGATGGGTTGGGTGAACTCGTAGTTGTTGCCCGGCAGCCGATCCACCACCGTTCTTATGTCGGCAATGAGCGCAGCCTTCGACTTGCGTGGATCGGGCCACTCCACGCGCGGCTTCATCATCAGGAAGGTATCCGCCACGCTGGGCGGCATGGGGTCGCTGGCCACCTCGGCCGTGCCGATCTTGCTGAACACATGCGCCACTTCGGGTATCTCTTTCAGCAGGGCGCGTTCCAGCTGTTTCTGCATCTTTACCGACTGCTCGATGCCCGTGCCGGGAATCCGCATGGCATGCATGGCAACGTCCCCCTCGTCCAGCCCGGGAATGAATTCGCTTCCCAAGCGTGGCACCAGCAGGGCGCAAGCCACCACCAACAGCACGGCACTGGAAACGACCCAGCGCCAGTGCCGCAACGACCAGCCCAAAAGCGGCACGTAACCACGCCGGGCCAGCCTCATCAAACGATTGTCTTTTTCCGCGACACGTCCTCGCAGCAAAATCGCGATCGACGCCGGCACCCAGGTCAACGCCAGCACCATCGCGGCGGTCAATGCCATCACCACGGTCATGGCCATGGGATGAAACATTTTCCCCTCGATGCCGGTAAGCGCGAACACCGGCAGGTAGACGGCACCGATGATGCCCAGGCCGAACAGGCTGGGGCGAATCACTTCCGTCGTGGCCTCCGCCGTGAGGTCGGCATGTTCGACATCATCGAGCCGACGCCCCAGACGGTATTGCATCTCGCCAAAGCGGCGCAGACAGTTTTCCACGATGATGACGGCACCATCGACAATGAGGCCGAAATCCAGGGCCCCCAGACTCATCAGATTGCCGGAGATACCTCCCCGCACCATGCCGGTGATGGTGGCCAGCATTGCCAACGGAATGACCATGGCCGTGATCAGTGCGGCACGAAAGTTTCCAAGCAGCAGAAAGAGCACCACGATGACCAGCAGCGCACCCTCGACAAGATTCCTGGCGACCGTGCGTATGGTGCGTTCGACCAGACGGGTGCGGTCGTAGACGGGGACCGCCTCGACACCATCCGGCAGGCTCCGGTTGACCGCCTGCAACCTGTCCGCCGCGGCACGCGCCACCGTGCGGCTGTTGGAACCGATCAGCATGATGGCTGTACCCAACACCACCTCCTCGCCATCACGGAGGGCCGCGCCGGTGCGCAACTCGGGCCCCTCTCCCACCGTGGCTACATCGCGTATGTGAATGGCCAAGCCATTGCGGCGACCCAGCACGATGGCGCCAATGTCGTCGACACCGGCCACCTGCCCCGGTACGCGCACCAGATACTGTTGTCCATGACGCTCGATATAACCCGCGCCGGTATGGCGATTATTGGCGGCCACCGCTTCCACGATGTCGTCCAGCGCGAAATTCAGCGCCACCAGCCGCGCCGGATCCGGTGTCACATAGATGCGCCGCTGCTGCCCGCCCAACGTGTCGACTTCGGTGACGCCGGGCACCAGGCGCATCTGCGGGCGGATGACCCAATCCTGCAGCGTGCGCAGATCCGTGGCGCTCCAGGAAGCGCCGTTTTTCCCGACCGCACCCGGTGTCGCGTCAACCGCGTACATGAAAATCTCGCCCAGACCGGTGCTGACCGGGCCCAGCTCCGGCTCCAGGCCGGGCGGCAGGCCGGCCTTGATCGACTGCAGACGTTCGGCCACTTGCTGACGCGCGAAATACAGGTCCGTGCCGTCCTCGAAAACCGCCGTCACCTGTGACAGGCCGTAACGCGACAGGGAACGCGTGTAATCGAGCCCCGGCAGACCGGCCAGCGCCGTTTCCACGGGATACGTGACACGTTGTTCGGACTCCAGTGGCGAATAACCCGCCGCCCGCGTATTGATCTGCACCTGCACATTGGTGATATCCGGCGTGGCATCGATGGGCAGCCGGGTAAAGCTCCATATACCGATTCCGACCAGGGCCAACGTCAACATCAACATCCACCATCGATGCCGAATCGAGAAGCGCACCATGCGCTCCAGGGCTCCACCGTGTACTTCAATGCTCATGGCCGGCGCCCTCTTTCAGGAGGTCGGCCTTGACCAGATAGCTTTCCCGGACCACGACCTGTTCACCCGGCGCAAGACCGGAAACAACCTGGACATGCGATGCATCCCTGGCCCCTGTTTCAACGCGGCGCGCCCGGTACGTATCTTCTTCCGTGCGCACGAACACCACGTCACTTCCCTGCATGGTCTGCACAGCGGACAACGGCACCATGAGGTCCACCTTTTTCCGCGCCACCGTGACGCGTGCCTGGACGGCGGCCCCCGGCCGCCACATGCCGTCACGATTGTCGACACGCGCCCTGGCGATGGTGCTCTGGCTTGCCGTGGCCATGTCCGGAAGCACCCGTTCTATGCGCGTGGCCACCGTCTTGCCGTCGGTCAGTCTTGTCACGCTGACGGCCGACCCGGCGTCGATGTGACCCGCGTCGGCCCCGAACAGATGCAAATCCACCCAGAGCACCGACAAATCGGTAATTTCCAGCAAAACCGTACCCTCCGACGCCATGCTCCCGACCGAGGCGTGGCGTGCGGTCACCGTGCCGTCCATGGGCGCGCGCACGGCATAGGACGAAAGGCTCAGGTTGCTGTCCACGTTGGCCACCACCTGTCCCGACCGAACCGCATCGCCGACGCCGACCGTCATGGTTTTCACCGGCCCCGGAAAGCGCGCTGCGACATCCACCGTGCGGCCTTCCACGGGCACGAGAAGCCCTTGCACGATGTGCTCGTCGGCGATGACTCCCCCTACCGCCGGCGCAACCCGGATGCCGGAGGCACGGGCCACATCCGGCGCAATGATCGCACTCCGCTCCTTCTCCTGATGTGGACGGGTGTGTGCCGCAGGCTCCCCGGAACCGGACGACGGAGACGGCTTGTTGCACGAGGCAAGTAACAGGGCCGCCGTGAGCGCGAGTGGGAAATACATGCCCTTCATGACGCGGCCTCCGGTAAACGGAGTGATGGCGTCGAAGCCCGTATTTTTCCTTCCAGGGATGATTCGGACGCTACGGACACCGTGAACGGCTGCCCTGTCAGGCGCTGGATCTCGATCAGCGCACGCCGTGCTTCGACAGCCGCGGTCAATTGCCGCCGGCCGGCCTCCACGTAGGCCGACTGCAGTTCGGACCACGCCATATAGGTGGCCGCTCCGGCGCCCCACGCACGGCGGGCGGCCGCGGAAGCCCTTGCCAGTCGTGGCAGTACTTCCTGTTCCAGGCGCCTCACCTCCGTGCGCGAGGCCTGATAACGCCCGTAGGCTTCCGCCAGTGTTGCCCGCAACGCCAGCTCCAGTGCCTCATGCTCGACCTCCAGCGTCTCCAGCCCGGCACGCGCAGCCCGCTGGCCCGGCTCGGCACGACGCGCACTGCCCAGGGGAATCGACACGCCGGCCAACAGGCCCATCTCGTTATCGGCGCCCAGACGGCGTATCCCGACCTGCCACTCGATGTCGGTGCTGGCCGCGCTTCGTGCCAGCTGCAGGCGTGCTTCACCGATGCGTTTGCGGTCGGCGAATGCAGCCAGCGCCGGGGTGCGCTCAAGCCACCCTGCCAGCACGGAAAAATCCATGAGTGCGGGCAACTGCCGCACACCCTCGGTCTCAACCTGATAGTCCGATGTCTGGCTACCCCACATCGCCGCCATGTAACGGCGCGCGGCGGCACTTTCCTGCTGCGTGCGGGCCAGATCAAGTTCAGCCATGGACAGCGCCGCCTGCGCGCCCAGCAATACGGATTCGGGCGCGGCACCGGCGCGGTGACGCTTGCGTGCGGCATCGACCGCGCGACGCCGTTGCTCGATATCCCGGTGCGCGATCGCCATACGCTTGTCGGCCGCCACGGCATCCAGGTAACGGCGCGCCGTCTCGGCCAGCAGGTCCATCCGCTTCTTCTCCCTTTCCATGGCCAGGGCATCAACCTCGCTGTTGGCCAGGGCACGGCGTGCTTCCAGCTTGCCACCCCGCTCCAGCACGGAGGCAAGACTCAATGTCCATTCGGCATTCCGCAGGCCACCGCCCGCGAAAGCATTTTCGACCTCGGCGCCAAGCCTCAGTGCCGGTCGTTGGGACGCCTCATCGACACGTGCCGACAGGGCCTCATGGCGCGCATCGTAGACACGCAGGGCCGGATGGGTGGTGATGACACGCCTGAATGCATCATCCAGGGTCAGGGGGGAATCGGCATAGGCCGACGTGGTTGCGCAAAACGCAACCATGCATGCGGCCAATGCCGCAACATGACGAAACATGGGTAGACTCCGGTGGTTTGAACGACGGGACGCGGCCACATGGCCGCTATGGCGTCAAACCATCCGTGGAGGCTTGAAAGGTGCCGCGAGCGACACGTCCTTCAGGGACGGCGGAGCGATGCCACCCAGTGGATCGCGATCAGGAATCGCCGCCGTGAAATGCAACACGGGCGCCATGGCCGCCCCCGGTCCTCCGCCATGTGCCACGTCCACCAGCACATGCAATACACCTGCCGCGTTGCCTGCCGACGTGTTGTCCACCGTGGCATTCATCGACGCTCCGTTCAGCAGCAGCCCGGCATGTCCGCCTGAAGGGTCATGCGCCAGCTCGTGCAATTCGCCAGCCGCCGCACCGACCGGCTGCACCGCCAGCATCAACGCACACAGCGCCAATACGAGACGGCGCGCGCGGATCGACAACTGGCGGAAACAACGATGCATGGTGGCGAGCGTAATCGGCTCCGATCGTGTTACACAATTCCAACGGATGGGCCACCACCCCGCTCCGTCCCACCCCGGATGGGCACTCTCCACGAGAACAGCGCCTTCAGGCACGGCACCGGCGCACCTGCCATGCCTCCGCGTGGCTTGAACCCGGTACGTCAACCCGGTTTCTTGAGGCTCCCACCAGAAAACGTCCCGCACACTCCCCGGCCCGCCCGCGGCCGGAGCGGCGTGTCATCCGGTTGAGCAGCCCCGGGTCACAAGTCATGGTTGCATTCTTTTTGCATGGTGTTATAGTTCACTACAACACCGGTTTACGACGACACCAAAGGAGCCACCCATGAACACGCAAAAACTCATTTCCCTGGCCGCGTCCATCCTGATCACCGCCGGTTCGGTGACCGCCCTGGCCGCTTTCAGCAACGGAGCCGTGCCCACGACGACGGCGACCACCTCCCTGGGCGGCCTGCCGGTCACCGACCTGCCCGGCATCACGGTGCATCCCGCCGGTCCGGCACGCACCGTGAAACACGTCGACACCGATGCCGTTCACGGCGCCGCCTGACACGGAACGGATTTTTTTTTCGCCATGGTGTTATGGTTAACTACAACACCAGGCAACAGGAACACTCACGGAGGCCTTCCGATGTTTGTCCGCAAGCTGCTTGTCCTGGGTTCGTCCCTTCTTCTCGCCGGAGCCGCCTTGTTCGCCACCGCCGAAACCCTGCCCCAAGGCATCCCCGCCGCGACGCCTGCCGAGGCTGGCGGCCTACCGGTGACCGACCTCCCGGAAGTGCGGGTAACGCCGGTTCTCGCCGGCACCCCCGACGGGCACGCCCCGGCGTCACCGCAACCGGCATGGCGAATGCCGTACTACTCGTTCGGCTCCACCTCCCCGCATATCCTCGAAAAGGATTGAACTCATGACCATCACCTGGAACGACAACGTCCCGATCTATCGCCAGCTGCAAGACCGCATGGTGGCGATGATCCTGGACGGCGCGCTGAGGGAGGGCGATGCCCTGCCTTCGGTGCGGCAGGTGGCGGCGGACTATCAGATCAACCCGCTGACCGTTTCCAAGGCTTATCAATCACTGGTCGACGAACACATCGTCGAAAAAAGGAGGGGATTGGGCATGTTCGTGACCGAAGGCGCCCCCGAAGCATTGCTGAAATCCGAGCGCGAGCATTTCCTGCGCGAGGAATGGCCGGCCCTGTATGCACGCTTGCAACGCATGGGCCTGGATCTCCAAACCCTGATCAAACATACCGGCGAGGACGCCAAATGAGCACCGTGATCACCGCAAAAGGCCTGACCAAGCGCTACAAGTCCACGTTGGCGCTGGACCACATGGACCTTTCCATCGAATCGGGCCGCATCGTGGGCCTCATCGGCCCCAATGGCGCCGGCAAGACCACCGCGCTGAAGGCGATATTGAGCCTGATCAGTTTCGACGGCGAATTGTCGGTGCTGGGCATGGACCCGCGCCGCGACCGCAACAAGCTGATGGAACAGGTCTGCTTCATCGCCGACGTGGCGGTGCTGCCACGCTGGATCCGCGTCCGCGAGGCCATCGACTTCGTCGAACACGTGCATCCGCGCTTCAGCCGCGAGCGCTGCGAAAGTTTCCTGCGCCAGACCAAACTGAAACCGGCGCAACGCGTGCGCGAATTGTCCAAGGGCATGATCGTGCAGCTGCACCTGGCCATCGTCATGGCCATCGACGCCCGCGTGCTGGTGCTGGACGAGCCCACGCTGGGCCTGGACATCCTCTACCGCAAGCAGTTCTACCAACGTCTGCTGGAGGATTATTTCGACGAGGACAAGACCATCATCGTCACCACCCACCAGGTGGAGGAAGTCGAGCACATCCTCACCGACCTCATTTTCATCCGCGACGGCAAGGTATCGCTGGATACGTCCATGGACGAGCTGGGCGAACGCTTCACCGAAGTCATGGTCGGCCCCGAGCAGGCCGACGCGGCCCGGGCGCTGGGTCCGCTCGACGAGCGTCAGGTCTTCGGCAAGAGCGTCTTCCTGTTCGACGGTGTCGAGCACGCCCACCTGCAGGCCCTGGGCGACATCCGCCGCCCCTCCGTCAGCGACCTGTTCGTCGCCACCATGAAGGACACTTACGCATGAACACTTTCTACTGGCTGGTCAAACGCGAATTCTGGGAACACCGCGGCGGTTTTTTGTGGGCGCCGGTCATCACCGCGACGGCCGTCGTAGTGCTGAATCTGCTCAGCCTGATCGCCGGCCAGGTGATCGGCGGACGCTATCTTTCGGGCAGCGATCTGTGGGACAAGTTCGCGTCCGCGTCACCGGAGGATCTGCGGCAAGTGGGCGGCCTGCTGGACATCTCGGCAGCCATGCCCATGGGCATCATCTGTGTGACCTTGTTTTTTGTGCTGTTCAGCTATTGCATGAAAAACCTCTCGCACGACCGCAGCGACCGCAGCATCCTGTTCTGGAAATCGCTACCGGTCTCGGATCTGGCCACGGTTCTGTCCAAAGTGTTCAGCGCCGTGGTGGTAGCCCCGGTCATCGCCGTGATCGTCGGCAGCATCGGCTATCTGGTGATGCTGCTGGTGTTCGCTGCCAATGCCGCGGTCCACGGCATTGGTTTCGGCACGGTCATGTGGACACTGCCACACCACGGCCGCATGCTCGCCGCGTTCTGGGGGATGCTGCCCATCTACATGGTCTGGATGCTGCCGTCGGTGGGCTGGCTGATGATGTGCTCGGCGTGGTCTTCGGGCAAGGTCGCCCGCTGGGCCATCGCCCTGCCGGTCGGCCTCGGAGTCATGTTGACGTGGCTGGGCGCGGTGGGCGGAACATTTGGCGAGATTACCGGCTGGGTGTGGAAAAACGGGGTGTTGCGCATGGTTTTCAGCACGCTCCCCGGCAGCTGGGTTGGCAGTCTGCGGGACCTGCCACATCTGACCATCGCCCATGACAAGTCAGGTACCCGAATCGATTCGTTTGCCGGCAGGCTGGTCGAAAACGTCGGCGCACAATATCACTTGCTGCTGACATCTGAATTCCTGTGGGGGGCCTTGGCCGGCGTGGTGATGATCGGCGTGGCGATCTGGTTTCGACGCTGGCGTACCGAGCTGTAAATCAACCAAAACGGGAGGAGCGAACCATGAAACATCGTGTCATTCACACCTGTGCGCTGGCGTGCGCGATCGCCCTGCCATTGCCGTTGGTTGGCTGCGGCGCGGCTGACCACGGCAACAACCAGGCAAACACCGCGTCCAGCGCACCATCGGCAAACCACTCGTTCATCGCCGACAAAGTGAGCGATGCCATGGAAAAAGCCAAACGCAAGTTGGAGGAGAAGGACATCAACGTGTCCAGCGTGCATGTCGGCGATCACGGACTCGACGACCAGCACCGTGGCGAGGATCTGCCCGAGGCCGTGATCACGCCACAGGGCGAGCTTGAAATCGCCGGGAAAAAGGTTGATGCCACGCCACAGCAGCACGCCATGCTGCTGAACTACCGACAACAGATCATCGATATCGCCGAAGCCGGCATGGACATCGGCACAAGCGGCGCGACGCTGGGTATCAAGGCCGCCGAATCCGCCCTGGCCGGCGTCCTCAGCGGCAAGAGCGAGGAACAGATCAAGGCGGATATCAAACCGCAAACGGCATCGATCAAGACCGCGGCCAAAGCCCTGTGCGAGCGTCTTCCCGCATTGCGCGACACGCAGCAGAAACTGGCCGCCGCCATGCCCCGGTTTCGGCCCTACGCCACCATGACGCAGGACGACATCGATGATTGCGGCAAGGACATCGACGACGACGTCGACTTCAGCGACTGAATGGCAATGCCGGAGCGTGATGCACCATCACGCTCCGGCGCGACAGTCCGTCACTTGCCGTGGATGCCGCCCTTGGTCAGCTCGGTCGGGTCCAGCAGTTTCTCCAGCTTGTCCTGTGACAGGCCGGTGGTCTCCAACGCCACGTCCATGATCGGGCGCTTCTGCTTGTAGGCCTGCTTGGCCGTGGCGGCGCCCTTCTCGTAACCAATGACCGGATTCAGGGCCGTGACCAGGATCGGGTTGCGCGCCAGCGCTTCGTTGACGTGGTCCTTGTTGACTTTGAAGCTGGCAATGGCCTTGTCCGCCATCAGACGCGAGATAGTGCTCAGGATCTCGATCGACTGCAGCAGGTTGTAGGCGATCACCGGCAGCATCACGTTGAGCTGGAAGTTGCCGGCCTGCCCGCCCACGGTGATGGTGGCGTCGTTGCCGATCACCTGCGCGGCGACCATGGCGGCCGCTTCCGGGATCACCGGATTGACCTTGCCCGGCATGATCGAGGAACCGGGCTGCAACGCCTTCAGCTCGATCTCGCCCAGGCCGGCCAGCGGGCCGGAGTTCATCCAGCGCAGGTCGTTGGCGATCTTCATCAGCGACACGGCGTAAGTCTTCAATGCACCGGACAATTCAACGGCGGCATCCTGCGAAGAAATGCCCTCGAAGTAGTTGTCCGACGACTCGAACTTCACCCTGGTCATCTTCTTGAGCTCGACGGCCACGGCCGGGCCGATCCTGGGGTCGGCATTGATGCCGGTGCCCACGGCGCTGCCGCCCAGCGGCAAACGGCGCATGCGCTTGAGGGCATCCTCCAGGCGCTCGATGGCCGAGCCGACCTGTGCCGACCAGCCCGACAGTTCCTGGCCGAAGGTGATCGGCATGGCGTCCATCAGATGCGTGCGGCCGGTCTTGGGCACGTCGGCCAGCTTCTTCGCCTTGCGATCGATGACCTTCTGCAGGTGCTTCAGTGCCGGCAGCAGTTTCTGCGTCGCGGTCAGCGTGGCGCTGACGTGGATCGCGGTGGGAATGACGTCGTTGGAACTCTGCCCGTAATTGACGTGGTCGTTGGGGTGGATCGGCGTACTGGCGGTCGAGGCCAGGTGCGCGATCACCTCGTTGGCATTCATGTTGGAGCTGGTGCCCGAGCCGGTCTGGAAGATGTCGATCGGAAACTGCGCGTCATGCTCGCCCGAAGCCACCTTGTCGGCTGCCTTGACGATGGCGTTGGCGCGGGTCTTGGTGAGATGGCCGAGCTTCTGGTTGGCACTCGCCGCAGCCGACTTGATCAGCCCCAGCGCACGGATGAACTCGCGCGGCACGGTCAGCCCCGACACCGGAAAGTTGTCCACGGCGCGCTGCGTCTGCGCGCCCCACAGGGCGTCGGCCGGGACTTCCAGCTCGCCCATGCTGTCGTGTTCGGTGCGGAACTTGCTCATGTTGGCTCCAGGATTGGGGGAATCAGGCGGAGATTATAGCCGGCGGCCAGAGGCCGCCGCGGCACGCCCGGCCTCTCGCCACCATGCGCCGCTGCCGCAAGGGCTCCCGGAACTTCGGCAAAACCATGCGAAGGCACCCCTACCCACTGCCCGGGCCCGAGTCCCGAGCCCCGAGTCCCGCTACAATACGCAGCTGCCCCACCCGGACCCCGAAGCATGCAACTGGATACCCTCACCGCCCTGTCGCCGCTGGACGGCCGCTACGCCAGCAAGACCGAAGCCCTGCGTCCGATCTTCAGCGAGTTCGGGCTGATGCACCGGCGCGTGCATGTCGAAATCCGCTGGCTGTTGGCGCTGGGTGCCGAGCCGGGGATCAGCGAATTGCCGGCCTTCGGCAGCGACGCCGCGACGCGTCTGCATGCGGTGGACGAGGATTTCTCGCTGGACGACGCGGCACGCATCAAGGCCATCGAGGCCACCACCAACCACGACGTGAAGGCCGTGGAGTACTTCATCAAGGAGCGCATGGGCGACGACGCGGACCTCGCCACCGCGCGCGAGTTCGTGCATTTCGCCTGCACCAGCGAGGACATCAACAACCTGTCCTATGCATTGATGCTGCGCGACGCCCGCGAACAGGTGCTGTTGCCGCAGCTGGACCGCGTCATCGACATGCTGCGCCATCTCGCCCACGAGCACGCCGCGTTGCCGATGCTGTCGCGCACGCATGGCCAGACCGCCTCGCCGACCACGCTCGGCAAGGAACTGGCCAACGTGGTGGCACGTCTGGAGCGTCAGCAGCGGCAACTGGCCTCGGTCGACATCATGGCCAAGATCAACGGTGCGGTGGGCAACTTCAACGCGCATGCCATCGCCTACCCGGATGTGGACTGGCGCGCCCTGTCGCGACGCTTCGTGGAAAGCCTGGGCCTGACCTGGAACGCCTGGACCACGCAGATCGAGCCGCACGACACCGTGGCCGAGTTCTGTGACGTGGTGCGCCGCGCCAACGTCATCCTGATCGACCTGGCCCGCGACATCTGGGGCTACATCTCGCAGGGCTACTTCCGGCAGGCGCTGAAGGACGGCGAGGTCGGTTCCTCGACCATGCCGCACAAGGTCAACCCGATCGACTTCGAAAATGCCGAGGGCAATTTCGGGGTGGCCGATGCCCTGCTCGACCACTTCGCGCAAAAGCTGCCCATCAGCCGCTGGCAGCGCGACCTCACCGACTCCACCGTGCTGCGTGGCCTGGGCACCGCCTTCGGGCACACGCTGGTGGCCCTGGCGTCGCTGCAGAAGGGATTGGGCAAATTGCAGGTCAACCCGGACCGGCTCGCCGCCGACCTCGAGGCCAGCTGGGAAGTTCTGGCCGAGGCCATCCAGACCGTGATGCGCCGTCACGGCCTGCCCAACCCCTACGAGCAGCTCAAGGCGCTGACCCGCGGCCACGGCATGACCCGTGATTCCATCCGTGCCTTCATCCGCGATCTGGACCTGCCCGAGGACGCCAAATCACGCCTGCTGGAACTGACCCCGGCCACTTACACCGGCCTGGCCACGCATCTGGCCCGCGAGATCTGAGGCGCCACGCATGGGCAACGACATCGCCATCGAGGTCCGGGCCACGCCGGAACACCGCCTGGGCATGCCGGTGGCGACGTTCCTGCGCGACTACTGGCAAAAACGCCCCCTGCTGATCCGGCAGGCCTTCCCGGATTTCACGTTGCCCTTGCAACCGGACGACCTCGGCGGCCTCGGCTGCGAGGACACGGCCCTGTCGCGCCTGATCGAATACCACCGCGCCGACGACCGCTGGACCGTGCACACCGGCCCGCTGGACGAGGCCCTGTTCGCGCGCCTGCCGGATCGCGACTGGACCCTGCTGGTGCAGGACGTGGACAAGTGGGACGCGGACGTCGCCGCGCTGCTGGAGCACTTTCGCTTCTTGCCCGCCTGGCGCATCGACGATGTGATGATCAGCTACGCCGAGGACGGCGGCGGTGTCGGCGCGCACGTGGACCAGTACGACGTGTTCCTGCTGCAGGGCATGGGCCGGCGGCGCTGGAGCATCGACGCCACGGCGAACCCGCCCACGGCCTTCCGCGCCGGGCTGGAACTGAAACTGCTGCAAACCTTCCACCCCAGCCACACATGGACGCTGGAGCCGGGCGACATGCTTTACCTGCCGCCCGGCGTGCCCCACGACGGGGTTGCCGACGGCGCCTGCATGACCTTTTCCGTGGGCATGCGCGCGCCTTCGCGATCGGAGCTGCTGTTGGACTTCGTCGAACACGTGGCCGAGCGACTGCCCGACACAGAGCGCTACGCCGACCCGGACCTCGCGCCGGTCCGGCACCACGGCGAAATCGACGCGGCTGCGCTGCAACGCGTGTCGGCGACACTGGGCCCCGCCGCCGGGCTGGCCACCGATACCGACATGGCCGACTGGTTCGGACGCTTCATCACCCGCTACCGCAGCGCCCAATTTGCCGCGCCGCCGCCCGGAATCACTTCCGCGGCCGCGCTTGCCGATGCCTTGCACCACGGCGCCCGGTTGCTGCGCCATCCCTGGACGCGCACGGCCTGGCTGCCGAGCGAGGATCCGGAACGCGCCACCTTGTTCGTGGCCGGCGAGGCCCTGCCCTGCCCGCGCCGGCTGGCCCGCCAGCTGTGCGCCACCGCGGCCGACGTGACCCCTCAGGCCCTCGCCGACGACGAGCGCGAGGTAATCCTGGCCCTGGTGAACCAGGGCCATCTGGTGCTTGAGACGCCATGAACACGACGCCCTGGCGCATTGTGCGAGCAGACTGGATACGCGACCGCGAAGCCTTGCGGCACGTGCGCGAGACAGTGTTCGTGCATGAACAGGGCGTCCCGCCGGACATGGAATGGGACGACATGGACCCGGACGCCGTGCACGTGCTGGCGCGGGACGCGAGCGGCATGGCGATCGGCACCGGCCGCCTGACCCGCGAACAGGCCATCGGCCGCATGGCGGTGTTGGCACCGTGGCGCGGACATGGCGTCGGCGCCGCCCTGCTGACGGCATTGCTCGACCATGCCCGGCGGCTCGACCACACCACGGTGACCCTGCACGCCCAGGTCGATGCGATCGGTTTCTACCAACGCTTCGGGTTTCATGCCCACGGCGATGAATTCCTGGAAGCGGGCATCCGGCACAGGCATATGCGCCGCACACTGGGAATGCCCTGATCGTGTCCGGGCACCCGTACCGGAACCGCGCCTGACCCGACAGTGACGGATTTGTTAAATCCCTGTCCGAATCGGGCTGGACGGTCTATAATCGCCTTGCTTCGGACGACGGCATCCCGCCAGGGCCGTTGTCGTCCGCAACCTGTCCCCGGCGCGCGTATGCGCGCTCTTTCGTGTGTGCGGTGGTGACGTGAGCGCAAACCTGATCCGCGAGTTTTCCGAGTCTTCCCAACTCGGCAGCAACGCCGACTATGTTGAGCAACTGTACGAAGCCTGGCTCAACGACCCCTCCTCGGTTTCCGACGACTGGCAAGCCTATTTCGACGACCTGCCAGACAAGGGCGCCCGCGACATCCCCCATTCGCTGATCGTCAGCCGCATCGAGACGGCGCAGCGACAGCGCGACCGCCACGGCGCCGGCATCCCGATCAGCGACGAGCATGCGCGCAAGCAGGCCGGCGTGCTGCGCCTGCTGACGGCCTACCGTTCGCGCGGGCACCTGGACGCCGACCTCGACCCGCTCGACCTTGCCGCCAAGCGCAACCCGCCCGACCTGGGCCTGGCCTTCCACGGCCTGAGCGACGCCGACCTCGACACCGAGTTCGATACCGGCACCTACTGCGGCGGCGATGCCGGCCGCCTGAAGCTGCGCGACCTGTGGCAACACCTCAAGGACACCTATACCCGCAGCATCGGCGCGGAGTTCATGCACATCAGCGACCACGAACAGCGCCGCTGGGTGTACTCGCGCCTGGAAAAGGCCGCCGGCAACGCCGGACTGAGCCGCGACGAGCAGCTGCGCGTGCTCGAACGGCTCACCGCCGCCAACGGCCTGGAGCGCTACCTGCACACCAAGTACGTGGGCCAGAAGCGTTTTTCGCTGGAAGGTGGCGACAGCCTCATTCCGATGATCGACACCATGATCCGCACCGGCAGCGACAGCAAGGTCAAGGAGATGGTCATCGGCATGGCTCATCGCGGCCGCCTCAACATGCTGGTCAACGTGCTGGGCAAGCCGCCGCTGGAACTGTTCGACGAGTTCGAAGGCAAGTTCCACCATGCCGACGACCCCGAGTACAGCGGCGACGTCAAGTACCACATGGGCTTCTCCGCCGACGTCACCGCACCCAACGGCAACAACATGCACCTGGCGATGGCCTTCAACCCGTCGCACCTGGAGATCGTCGACCCGGTCGTGGTCGGCTCCGTGCGCGCGCGCCAGACCCGCCGCCACGACCAGGTGCAGGGCGAGGTGCTGCCGGTCATGATCCATGGCGACTCCGCCTTCGCCGGCCAGGGCGTGGTCATGGAAACCCTGCAGATGTCGCAGACACGCGGTTTCGGTGTCGGCGGCACGGTACACATCGTCATCAACAACCAGGTCGGCTTCACCATCTCCGACCCGCGTGACGCGCGCTCCACGCTGTATGCCACTGATGTCGCCAAGCTTGTCAACGCACCGATTTTCCACGTCAACGGCGACGATCCGGAGGCCGTGGTCCAGGTGGCCAAGCTGGCATTCGAGTTCCGCCGCCAGTTCAAGAAGGACGTGGTCATCGACCTCGTCTGCTACCGCCGCAACGGGCACAACGAGGCCGACGAGCCGGCGGCGACGCAGCCATTGATGTACGAGGTGATCCGCAAGCATCCGACCCCGGCTGCCCTGTACGCCGAACGCCTGCAGAAGGCCGACGTCATCGACGCGGACGCGGCCGACAAGCTGGTCGAAACCTACCGCGAGAACCTTGAAAGCGGCAGTCCGGTCACCGATCTGTCCACCGAGCTGGGCGGCGGCACCACCTTCCAGTGGAGCAAGCACATCGGCGGGCGCCTGGACGAGGATATCGATACCGGCCTGTCGCGCGACGCCATGAACAAGCTGGCGGACATCATCCTCGCCAAGCCCGACGATTTCACCCTGCACAAGCAGGTCCAGCGCATCTACGACACTCGCCGCAAGATGGCCGCCGGCGAGCAGCCGATGGACTGGGGCTACGCCGAAAACATGGCTTATGCGGGCCTGATCAGCGAAGGCTACGACATGCGCCTGGTCGGTCAGGATTCCGGCCGGGGCACGTTCTTTCACCGCCAGGCCGTGCTGCACGACCAGCAGACCGGCAAGACCGACATCCCGTTGCAGCATATCGATTCGGCGCGCGACGTCGAGGTCATCGATTCGCTGCTGAGCGAGGAAGCGGTCATGGCTTTCGAGTACGGCTATGCCACCGCCGACCCCCAGACCCTGACCATCTGGGAAGGCCAGTTCGGTGACTTCGCCAACGGCGCCCAGGTCGTGATCGACCAGTTCATCAGCGCCGGCGAGT
>CAZMKO010000045.1:0-20143 GCA_964566965.1 uncultured Rhodanobacteraceae bacterium | reverse complement strand
TCGGCTCGGATTCGGGGTGGTTGATGTTGGCCGGGATGATGGCGCGCCCGCGCGCCACTTCGTCGCGCACGAACTCGGGCGTGATGGTCTTGGGCAGGGCCGCACCGAAGGACCGGCCGGGATGCTGCGCGATCAGGTCGGTGGCCGCCAGTATGTCCAGCTTCTGGTTCTCACGGATGGCGATGTATTCCATCTCGGGCGTGACCTGCCCCAAGCGCGCGTAGTGCATCTGCGTGACATTGGTCCCCGCCTTGGCGCGGCGCGGCGTCGGCAGTTGCGGAAAACGGATGTCGGCCAGCGAAGGCGCCTCGGCATGGCGGCGGCCGAATTCGGAACTGCGACCATCCAGCAGCCCGGTATCGCCGCGTGCCTCGATCCAGGGTGCGCGCAAGGCCGGCAGACCGGTGCTGAGGTCGGCCTCGTAGTCGGGGTCGGTGTATGGCCCGGAGGTGTCGTAGACCGGGACCGGCGGATTGGCGCTGACGCCGAACATGGCCGGCGTGTCGGCCTGGGCGATCTCGCGCATCGGCACGCGAATGTCCGCGCGGCTGCCGGAGACGTACACCTTGGTGGAGCCGGCCAGCGGCCGGGTCACGGTGGCGGAGAGTTGCTGCGCGTTGCGCGCGAGGGGAGAGAGCGGGGCGTTCATGGGCGGTCCGGTGGCGATGGTCGGTGGGCGCGGAAGCGATATCGCTCCCGCATGACCAAAGCGGCGGCACCGGACGCACGCCTCCCGGCATGCGTCAGAAGCTCCCTACGCCGGTGCTAACCGGATCAGGTTCGAAGGGTCAATCTCAGCCGCCTGCGCGGCACCCCCGCTTCGATGAGGTGCCATTCAAACACGAACCGGCCATGGATGCGAGCCGGGGTCAGCGCGGCTCGTAGGCGCGCAGGAACATGTCCACGCCTGCTTTGGCGGTGCTCTCCAGTTCCCGGGCGTAGCTGTCGTCGCATTCGACGCAACCGAACAGGCGACGCATCTTCATGTCGCCCTGGATCAACACCATGAACTGCACGGCGGCCCGCGGCACATCGTCGATCTGCAACCAGCCGGCCTCGATGGCCTCGTGCAACAGGCTTTCCAGCAGCGCATGGGTACGCATCGCGCCTTCTTCCCAGATCAGGCGTCCGTAGCGTGGCACGCCCTTGGGGCAATCGCTGATGATGGCGCGGCACGTGCCCACCGCCTCGCTGCTGCAGTCCAGACGCGCATGGGTGAATGCCACCCGCAGCAGATTGCCGCGGATGCCCAGGGCCGGATCCAGCTGGTAGGTGGTCTCGGGGAGAAATTCCTGCATCCACTCGCGAACCACCTCGCGGAACAGGTTGGCCTTGTCGCCGAAATGACTGTAGACGGTGAGCTTGGACACGCCCGCGGCCGAGGCCACCGCGTCCATGCTGGTGCCACGGAAACTCTGGCGCGTGAACAGGTGCTTGGCCGCGTCGAGGATCGCGGCCCGTTTTTCCATGTCCTTGGGACGCCCCGGCCCCTGGGTCGTTTGTATGGTGTGCGTGGTCACTTCACTTGTACCTGTCATATGCTTTATTATACGCCACAGTTCATTTATTTGCAGCCCGATGCCCGCGCAGAGTAAACCATGTTCAGCCACGTCATGCCGCCGCAAATCCATTTGACCCCCGCCTACCGCCGGGCCCAGCGCAAACTGGCCGGGTGGCTGGAAGCGGGCCCCCGCGACGCACGACGCGCCGCCTTCGGCGCCCGTGCCGCGGTGGCGGCGCTGGATGCCGTCGATCACACACGCCTGGCACGCTGGCTGGCATGGGTCTGCCTGGCCGAGCGCAGCCGTGGGAGCGACGATACCGGCGTGCGCGTGGAATGGCTCGACGGCACCCTCGGCGCGGCCACCCGCGAGCAGTTGCGACGCCTGCCGGCAGGTCTTCGGCAGGCGCCGTCCACGCACCAACTGCGCCACAGCGCCTGACCGGCGCATGACGCAAGTCACGGCAGCGCGATGACTTCCGGCACTACGTCGTCACCGGCACAGGCGGCAATCTGGCACGGCACGATGGATATCGACCGCATCGCTTTTATTGCCGCATCGACACGCAACACCTATGCTTCCCGGTTGACTTCCCTTTCGACAGCGGACACATGCGCATGACACCGAACATCGAGCTGGCACGACAGAACATGATCAACAACCAGGTGCGCACCTGGGATGTGCTGGACACCCGCGTGCTGGATACCCTGGGCACGGTGCGCCGCGAGGACTTCGTGCCGGCCGCCTTCCGCAACCTGGCGTTCACCGACATGGCCGTTCCGCTCGGCCACGGCGAGGTGATGATGAAGCCGGTGGTGGAGGGGCGTCTGCTGCAGGCGCTGGATCTCAAGCACACCGACAAGGTGCTGGAAATCGGCACCGGCTCGGGCTACCTGACCGCGTGCATGGCGCAACTGGCCGCCCACGTGACCAGCGTCGACCTGCACGAGGATTTCAGCGCCGCCGCGCAGACCACGCTGACCGGTGCCGGCATCGGCAACGTCAGCCTGGAAACCGGCGAGGCGGTGCACGCCTGGCAGCCGCAGGGCCGCTACGACGTCGTGGTGGTGACCGGCGCCGTGCCCGACATCCACGAGCGCTTCCTGTCCTGGCTTGAACCCGGCGGTCGCGCCTTCATGATCTGTGGGCGCTCCCCGGTGATGCGCGCCATGTTGCTGCATCGCGAAGGCCAGGACAAATACCGCCAGGAAAGCCTGTTCGAGACCGATCTGCCGTGGCTCGTCCATGCGTCACCGGCGCCTGAATTCACGCTGTAACACGCATCATCCAACAAGGAATCCGTGCCCCATGAACGCCCGCCCCGTGAAATTGCTGCCGTTGGCCCTGGCGCTTGCCGTGGCGCCCATGTTCGCCCATGGCGAGGACCTCTTCGATGCCTACCAGGCCGCGCTCGCCAACGACCCGACGCTGGCGCAACAAGTCGCGCAGAGCAACTCCACCAGTGAAGGCGTGCCGCTGGCGCGTGCCGAACTGCTGCCGCAACTCAGTGCCGGCCTGACCTTCCAGCAATCGAACAACAACGGCAACAGCGATGTCATCACCGACGCCTCGGGTCAGCCGCAGAGCAACCCGGATTGGGGCCACGCACGTTCGCGCGACCTGTCGGTGAACCTGTCCCAGACGGTGCTGGACTTCAGCAAGTACGCCCGTCTTAGCGCCGCCCACGCCCAGGCCGACAGCGCCGATGCCCAGTACCGCGCGGCGCTGCAGGACCTGATCGTGCGCGTGGCCTCGGCCTACTTCGACGTGCTCACCGCCAAGGACCAGGTCATCAACTCCGAAGCCTACGAAAAACAGCTGGCGCGCCAGCTGGACCAGGCCCAGGCATTGTTCGACAACGGCTTGTCGCCGATCACCGACGTGCAGGACGCCAAGGCCCAGCACGACGCGGCCACGGCCCAACTGATCTCCGCACGCAACACGCTCGATGACGCCCGCGAGGCGCTCTCGGAGATCACCGGCCAACCGACGCAGAGCCTCAAGGTGTTGTCCGAGAACCTGCCCATGTCGCCGCCCAGCCCCAACGCTCTGTCCACGTGGGTGGATCAGGCCCGGAACGGCAACCCCAACATTCTGGCGCAACAGTACAACGTGGACGCGGCCGACCACACCGTCACCGCCGCGCGCGATGCACGCCTGCCCACCGTCAACGCCCACGTCAGCTACGGCAAGGGGGCATCCTGGTACCAGGACGGCCCGTACCGCAGTCAGCCCAGCGGTACCACGATCGGCCTGACCCTGGATGTGCCCATCTTCTCGGGCGGCAGTATCCGCGCCAACGTCAAACGTTCCATCTACGACCGCGATGCGGCCAAGGCCGGCCTGACCAAGGCCGAACGCCAGATCGTGCGCGATACCCGCAACCATTTCCGCTCGGTCATCGCCGGCATCAGCGAAGTCGAAGCCTCCCACCAGGCGGTGATCTCCTCGACCAGCGCGCTGGACGCCACCCAGGCCGGTTTCCAGGTCGGCACGCGCACCATCGTCGACGTGCTGCTGGCGCAGCAGAACCTCACCAACGCACGCCAACAGTATTCGCAATCGCGGCATCAGTTCATCCTGAACAAGCTGCTGCTGGAACAGGACGCGGGCGGCCTCGATGTGGACGACCTGAAAGCCATCAACGCCCTGTTGGTGGACGCCGGCAGCGCCGAGGCCCCGTCGCTGCCGAAGCCCTCGAACCCGGACGACGCCACCCCGCCCGCCGGCACGCCACCGGCCAGCGGTTCCTGAGCGAACGCGAAGGAATGAAAAAAGCGGCCCGAACGGAACGGCCGTTTTTTTCATTCCCGCACGGACGCAACCGCGCGCACGACCACACCGTCACCGGCGTGGCGGCGCGCTCGTCAGCACATCGTCCACCAGGCGCATGACGCGCCCGACCGCACCGCGTTCGCGCTCGAAGGTGGACCGCGCGGCGCGCCCCATGGCCGCACGTGAGGCATCGTCACCGAACAGCTTGAGCAACATGGTTCCCAGCGCCTCGCCGGCCGCGATCCGGCGCGCGCCCTGCTGTTTGATCAGGGTGTTGGTGATGCCCTCGAAATTGAAGGTATGCGGCCCCACCAGTACCGGCACGCCGAGGGCCGCCGGTTCCAGCACATTGTGGCCGCCGATCGGTGCGAAGCTGCCGCCCACGAATGCCACATCCGACGCGGCATAGAACATCAGCAGCTGCCCCATGGCGTCGATGAGAAAACACTGTGTGGCCGTGCCCGGCAACCCGTCGGCATGGCGCGTGGCGGTGGAAAACCCTTGCGAACGCACCAGTTGCTCGACCGCCGGAAACCGTTCCGGATGCCGAGGTGCCAGCAACAGCAGTGCGTCGGGCATGCGCTTGAGCACCTCCAGATGGGCCTGCAGCGCGACCTGCTCCTCACCCTCGTGCGTGCTGGCCATCATCCATACCGGACGCTGGGCGCCCCAGGCCTGGCGCATCGCCGCACCCTGCTCGACCAACCCGTCAGGCACCGGCATGTCAAACTTCAGGTTGCCGACCACGGTCACGTGGGTGCCGCGCGCGCCCAGCAACCGGTAGCGCGCCGCATCCAGACGCGATTGCGCCGCGACATGGGTGACGCAGTCCAGTGCCGCACGCATCAAGGTGTGCAGGATCGGCACGTAGCCGCGCAGCGAGCGCCGCGACAGGCGGGCGTTGGCGATAATCAGCGGAACGCCGCGGCGCCGGCAGGCATGGTAGAGGTTCGGCCAGATCTCGGTCTCCACGATCACGCCCAGGCGCGGCCGCACGCGGCGCAGAAAGCGGCGCACCGCCAATGGCAGGTCGAACGGCAGGTACACGTGGAACACGCTGTCGCCGAACAGCTGTCGCACCCGGTCCGAGCCGGTGGGCGTTCCCGTGGTCACCACCATGCGCTTGTCCGGATGAGCCTGCATCATGGCCTTGATCAGCGGCTCGGCGGCATTGACCTCGCCCAGCGACACCGCATGCACCCACAGGTTGTCGCGACTTTCCGGGCCGCGAAAGAATCCGAAACGCTCGTGCCAGCGGCGATGGTAGTCACCGTGGCGCAATCCACGGATCACCAGCCGCAGCAGCAGCACCGGCATGGCGATATACAGGATGAAAGTATAGAAAAGGCGCAAGGCGGCATATCGTGGTTGGACGATCGCGAGTATAGGGGAGGGACGCGCAACCAGGCAGCGTGCATGCCGGCCCCACGTCTGCCCCATGCCCGTGTACTGAAGCTACAATGGCCCCGATGCCCGGCACACCCCGTCCTCCCTTCCACCCCGCCCTGCTCGCGCCGCACCACTGGCCGGCGTGGATCGGCGTGGGCGCGATGTGGCTGGCGGCGCATCTGCCGGGGCGCTGGCCGTGGCGGCTGGGCCGGCTGCTGGGCGTGGTGGCCATGCACATCCACAACAAGCGTCGCGGCATCGCCGAGCGCAACATCGCCATTTGCTTCCCCGAGCGCGATGCTGCGGCCCGACGGCGCCTGCTGGATGCGCACATGCGCGACATGGGCATGATGCTCATGGAATTCACGGTGGGCTGGCTGGCCAGCGACCGCAAGGTGGCCCGCATTCCAGCCCGTATCGAGGGACTGGAGCATCTGCGTGCGGCGCATGCCGACGGCCGTGGCGTGCTGCTGGTCGGCGGACACTTCTCCCACCTGGAGCTGTGCGCACGGCTGGTGTCGCAACGCATTCCCATCGCCGGCATGTACCGGCGCATGGACTCGGACGTGTTCGAATGGGTGGTACTGCGCTCGCGCCTGGGCTACGCGCGCGCCATGTTCGACAAGGACGACCTGCGCGGCACCGTGAAATACCTGCGTGCCGGCGGCACGCTCTGGTACGCGCCCGACCAGGACATGCGCAGCAAGGACAGCGTATTCGTGCCCTTCTTCGGCGAACCGGCCGCCACCATCACCGCCACCCACCACCTGGCCCGGCTCGGCAAGGCCCGCGTCATCCCCTTTTTCCACCGCCGCCTTGCCGACGACAGCTACGTGCTGCGCCTCGGCGCGCCTCTGGATCCGTTTCCCACCGCCGACGTGAGCGCCGACACCGCGCGAGTCAACCAGGCCATTGAAGCCATGGTACGCGACGCACCGGAACAGTATCTGTGGGTGCACAAGCGCTTCAAGACGCGACCCGAGGGGGCGGCGGATGTGTACAAGCGGGACTCGGGACTCGGGACTCGGGACTCGGGAAAAGCGTAGGCTACGGTGCAAGGAGATGTTCGGGCCACCCTCTGCGAGGGATGTGGCAAATCACGAACAACCACGCATTGCGTGATTACGAGTCCCGGGTCCCGAGTCCCGAGTCCCGTTTCTCCACCTCGAACAGCTTCGCGTACTTCAAAAACGCATAAAACGCATGCACCCGCGCGGCCACGAATCCGGCCCGGCCCTCGCGCCAGTGCCCGCGCACCACGTAGTAGCGCACGAACGCCACCCACGGGTACCACACCATGCGCCACGCCGGGTGGCGCACACCGCGACGTTGCAACTCGTCCACCTGCAGGCTCGAATAGCGGTTGGCCTTGTCCACGCGCCCGGCGATGTCGCGTTCGCCGTAGTGGTCGATCATCACGTCCAACTGACGCACCGGTCCGTCGACCACCACGGTTTCGTGCACCGTCAACCCGTTCATGCGGGCATGACGGCGATCAAACAGGCGCACGTAGTGGTTGAGGCGGCTGTGCGGCGACTGCCAGCGCCAGAAAAGCCACTCGCGCCGCCACAACACGTAACCGGCACAATCGGGCGCGGCCAGGACGGCGGCCAGTGTCGCGGCGGCGCCGTCGGCCAGTGTTTCGTCCGAGTCCAGCAGCAACACCCAGTCGTGCCGTGCCAGATCGATGGCGGCCTGCTTCTGTTCGCTGTAGCCGGTGAAGGCGCGACTCAGGACGCGCGCGCCATGGGCCCGAGCGATGGCGGCGGTGGCATCGGTGGAACCGGAGTCGAGCACCACGATGTCGTCGGCCCAGCGCACGCTGCCCAGGCAGGCATCCAACGTGTCGGCGTTGTTCAGCGTGGTCACGACCACGGATACCGGCTCGCGGTTCACGTCACGTCGCCTCCCCGCGATCGTCGCGAACATGCAACGCCGCGCACCACAGACCCAGCAGCCACCAGAACAGCAGGCCCCACCACGCCGAATAGAAGGCCAGGTGCGTGTTGAGGGGGAACAAGGTCACGGCCAGCGCCACGCTCGCGGGAAACGCCGTGTCACGCGCTGCCGCCGTCACGCCGCGCCAGCGCCGGAACGCCAGTACCGCCGCCGCGATCCACGCCAGCACGCCCAGGGTGCCGGTATTGGTGGCCACCTCCAGCACCAGCTGGTGCGGATGGCATGCGCCCTCGCCCCGACCGCACGACTCGTCGACCACGAAATGATCATCGCGCGGCGCAAAGGCCGGATACGCGTAACGGAACCCGCGTACGCCGACCCCGTTGACCGGGTGCGCCGCGTAGACCTTCCACGCCGTACTCCAGATATCCACGCGTCCGCTGAGCGCGGCATTGACGCCGGCCTCGGAACCGCTCAACGCCTGCAGCGACTGCTCGGCACGGGCGTGGAAACGCGGCGAAAACTGCCACGCCAGCGCCCCCGCCAGCGCGGCCACCACGCAGGCCGACGCACACCACAACGTGAAGCGACCGATGCCACGGCTCTCGCGCCAGGCGAACGCCAGCCCGACCAGCGCATAGGTGATCCAGGCCGCGCGCGAGCCGGCCAACAGAATCGGCCCGAGCATGAAACCGAACGCCAGGACCAATCCGACCCGTTGCCAGCGCCGCTGCGCGGCCCACAACACCAGCGGCGACAACGACGCCAACACCGGTCCCAGCTTCATGTTGTCGGCACCGAAGATGCCGGTCACACGCACTTCCTGCGCCGGTCCGCCCAGGCTGTAGCCGGTCAGCGCCTGGACCCACGCATCCAGCGTCCACAGGGCCACCACCACGGCCGTGGCGGTCATCAACTGCTGCAGCCGCGAGTAGCGGCGGACGGCGAAACACAGATACAGGCCCAGCGGCACATACCGCAGGTAGCCGGCCACGGACAGCCACGCGCGTCCCGGCCGCAACGCGTCCGGCGCCGACACCAGCGCCGCGCCGACATACGCCGCCCACAGCCACAACAGAAGGCGCGCACCGGGATGGCCGGCAAGTGCATCCGGATCACGCACGAACAACAGCACGGTACCGATCAGGCACAGCAACGTGCCCAACTCCGAGCTGCGCCCCACGGGCAGCAGGAAAATCACCAGCCAGACGGGAAAAAGCGGCGAACGCAGGGCGGCTTTCAGGGACACCATGTCGACAAGCAGTCCGGAAGAAGGATGGCCCGATTGTACGGGACGGATCACCCATGCGCGGCTCGCCCGCCCGCGACAGACGTCGATCCACCACTCGGTCAGGCGCCCAGCAACTCCGCGTAGACGGCCAAGGTATCGCGTTGCATGTCGGCCAGCCGGTAGCGCGCCAACGGCGCGATGGACGGCGCCAGGCGCAGCAGCTCGGCAGCACGCTCGGTGAGACGACGCATGTCGCCCGGCGGCACGCGACCGGCCGGATACAACTCGGCCAGCAACTCGCCCACACCACCGTGGGCGTAGCCAAGCACCGGCCGGCACAACGCCAGGGCCTCGACCACGGTACGGCCAAAGGTCTCGGGCTTGTTGGACAACTGAAGCACCAGCGAGGACACGGCGAACACCTCGCGCACGTCGTCACGGGTCGCCGTCATCACCACGCGGTCCTGCAAGCCGTGTTGTTCGACCAGCCCGCGCAGCTCGGCCACATAGGCTTCGCGACCGGGCTCGATCACGCCCATCAACAACAACCGCGCATCGACCTCGCGGGCGGCCAGCGCCGCCAGCAGCTCGATGGCGTCGCGATGCCCCTTGAGGCGGGTACCGCGTCCCGGCAAGGTCAACAGCGGCGCCCCCTCAAGTTGCGGAAATTGCGCGAAGAACGCGGTCTTCCAGGCGTCATCGGGACGATAGCCGTAGGCGAAGACCTGCGTGTCGATGCCACGCGGCACGACGCGGATGAGGTTGGCATCCACCTGCGGGTAATGCGCCAGCACGTAATCGCGCACGCTCTGCGAGACGGCGATGATGCGTTCGCCACGCAACATCACGCTGCTGTAGTAGCCCGGCGAGTTCATGCCGTGCACGGTGGTGACGAAACGTGGCCGCGGCTGCAACCCGCGCATGGCCCACCAGGCCAGCCAGGCCGGCACGCGGGAACGGGCATGGATCAGGTCGGGCTGAAGTTCACGCAGGCAGCGACGCAACGGCCGCACCGTGCCCAGGGACGCCAGCGACTTGCGGCCGATGTCCAGGGTGATGTGTCGACTGCCCTCGGCCTCCAGCCGCCGCACCATGCGCCCGCCGGCGGAAATCACCACCGAGCGGTGGCCTGCCCGCACCAGCGCGCGTGCCACTTCCAATGCCGACCGTTCCGCACCACCGGCGTGCAGTGCCGGCACCAGCTGCACGACCGTCCAGGGACGGGCGGCGGAGGGATTCGAAGCGGATTCGTCGAGGGAGGTCATGGCACTGGCAACGGGAAGCACGGCCGGAGAGTCCTGGGCGTCCGGGCCACGGGTCCGGAACGGGTTCTGTTGCGTGCCTGTCGGTCCGGCCGCGCCGGCAGACGGGCGGCCGGCGGCACCGGCACACGCGGGGGATCGTCAGTCGCGGAGAATGTAGCGGGCGCTGCAGTACGGACACTGCGACTCGCCACCGTCCTTCTCGATGGAAAGGTAGACGCGCGGATGCGAATTCCACAGGTACATGCCCGGCATCGGGCAGCCCAGCGGCAAATCCGCACGGGTCACTTCATAGGTATGTTCGGCATTGGGCGTGATCAGCTCGCTTGCCGTGGCCTCGGGGCGCGTCATGCGCATGCCTCCAGAAAATGGGGTTCAAGACGACTATTCTAGCCCGAATCGGCGGGCGCGTCCCCTTCCCGGGTGCCCCGATGGAAGCCCTCCACGAGGGTGTCGGGACACATGCCGACACCGCTGTCGGCATGTGTCCCGACGCGGACTCAGCCGTCCTGGTGCGCCTTGAAGGCGTCCGACTCGATGGCCTCGGTGGTGATATGCACGCGTACCTCGTCGCTGACGTTGGGCACGTAGTTGGCGACGTCGTAGTCCGAACGCTTCAACGTGGTGGTGGCGTCAAAACCGATGGCCGGCGCCGACCACATCGGCTGCTTGCCGACCTTGTTGAGCGTGACATCCAGCGTGACCGGCTGGCTCACCCCGTGCACCGACAGCTTGCCCTCCACCGTCAGGTGCTTGTCGTCGACCGCCTTCACCCCGGTACTGGTGAACGTGGCCTCGGGGAACTTGGCCGCGTCGAAGAAATCGCCGGCCTTCAGGTGATCGTCCAACGACGGCACATGGGTATCCAACGTCGACAACGGCATCACCACTTTCACCGTCGCCTGCTCCGGATGATCCGGATCGTAGACGACGGTACCGGAGGAAATGCCGATGAAGGCCGATGGATTGGAAAACCCGAAATGGTTCCAGGTGACCCTCACCTGGGTGTGCGCCGGGTCCATGCTGTAGGTGGTGGGAGCGGCCATCGCCAATGGGGTGGCGGTCGCCATGAGGACGAAAAGGGCACTGCGCAGATTTCGCATCATCAATACCTCGAGTGTGAAAAAAACCGACAACCGGAAAGCGTGACCGGCGCCCGGGGGGCCACCGTCACGCACGCTTGCGCGTCGACGCGGAAACCGCGCCGAAAGAAATCGATACCAGGCCCGGCAACTTGCGCAACCCATCGGCGAGACGTGCCATGTCGGCCTCGCTGACACCGGGGCCGAACAGCAGCTCCAATCGGTCGTCGCCGTCGTCGTCCTGATGCAGCACCATGCGCCGCAGCAACAGCCGCTGACGGGCCACCTCGGCACGCACCGGCGCCAACTCCGCTTCGTCGTGCAGGGCCAGTACCATGCGTGGCGGCCCCGCATGGTGATTGAAAAAAAGTCGTTCCAACGGCTTCAGGCCGGCCATGATCACCGATACCACCACCGTCGCCGCGATGGCGGCCAGATACATGCCGCTGCCCGCCGCCAGGCCGATCGACGCCACCGCCCACAGACCGGCCGCGGTGGTCAGGCCGCGGATCACCTGCTCGCGCTGCAGGAACAGGATGGTGCCGGCGCCCAGGAAACCGATGCCGCTGACCACCTGGGCGGCGATGCGCGACGGGTCCAGGATCACGCCCTGGTTCTGCAGCACATCGGAAAACCCGAACGCCGAGACGATGATCGCCAATGCCGCACCCAGGCATACCAGCATGTGGGTGCGCAGCCCCGCCGCCCATTCCCGGCGCTCGCGCTCGATGCCGATCACGCCGCCCAGCAGGGCCGCGAGCAGCAATCGTTCCAGCACTTCCACGGGCGAGATCATCAAATTACTTGCCTGTTCCGGGGGATCACCAGCATGACCGCATACGTCATACTGACCAGTGTATGACGCCCGCGTCGCCGCGGCGAGCCACGGCCGGAGAACACTGCGTGCCCCAAACCGATCCAATGCAGGCCCATCCGCCCGCCGGCGAGTGCTGGGTCATCACCAACGGCGCCGCCGGCAACGAGCGCCAGGCGCTGGCCCTGGCCGGGTACTTGCCGCTCCCCGTGCGCGCCATGGTGATGGAGCCGCGTGCGCCGTGGTCGTGGCTGGCACCGCGCCGGCTGCCGGGCGGACGGCTGGCCTGGTCACGTCCGGCACGCCACCTGTTGTGTCCTCCCTGGCCGGCGCTGGTCCTGGGCTGTGGCCGCACGGCGGCGCTGTGCACGCGCGTGGTACGCCGACTGGCCGGGCCGGGATGCCGCAGCGTGCAGATCCTGGATCCACGCATCGATCCGCGCCACTGGGACCTGGTGATCGCCCCGGAACACGACGGGCTGACCGGACCCAACGTGCTGACGCTGCCCGGATCGCTCAACCCGGTGGACGACGCCTGGTTGGCTGACGCGCGCCAGGCCTGGGCGCACCTGTCGGCCTGTCCGGCCCCACGCGTGGGCGTGCTGCTGGGCGGCCCGCGCCACGACGTGCCGATGGATGCCGCATGGGCGCAACGCCTGATCGAGGCGCTGTCGGCACGCCACCGGCGCGACGGCGGCAGCGTGATGCTGCTGGCGTCACGGCGCACGCCGCGCCCACTGTTCGAGCACCTGCGGCGGAACCTCGCGGCCCTGCCCGGCCTGGCCTGGGCCGACACCGAGGACGGCGCCAATCCCTATCCCGGCGTGCTGGCACATGCCGACCGCCTGGTGGTGACGCCCGACTCGGTGAACATGCTTTCCGAGGCTTGCGCCACCGGCCGGCCGGTGCACACCCTGGTCACCGCGCCGCTGGGCGCCAAACTGGCAATCTTCCACGCGGGATTGCGCCGCCGCGGACGACTGCACGACATCGACGCGATCACGCCGCCCTCGCAACCGCCACTTCGCGAAACCCGGGCCGCGGCCGCGTCGCTGTGCCAACGGCTGGGTTGGTGATCGCGGCCTCGAAGCGCCGAAAGAGGGCGCACATGAACCCTGCAAAAACAAAATGTTAACGCCGCCCAACAAGCATTCTTGCCGGCGCCGATATTCAGCCGCCGGATACGCACGCCTACCTATCTTTGTTACGCGTTGATAACAAACGCACTCACAAACGTGACCAGGCGAGACGCATTCGTCATCGGAACACGACGTCGATTTGTTGCAACGTCTTCGGCAAGCAGCCCGCAAAGGAGGTAGTGCCATGACACCGAATGAAGGCTTCAACCCGGAACTGGCCGATCCGGCCATCGTCACCCGCAGCGACCATGCGCCGACCGACTACGAGCGTTATGGCGACTGGGCCCGCAAGTTTTTCGGGCGCGGCTGGCACCAGAAATACAAGGACAGCGACACCACGCTGCTTGACGCACCACAACTGGTCGCCCGCCCGGCCACCTGCCACTGACCGGCACACTCCGGCCACGACACAACACGCCGCCCCGCGACACGGCGGGGCGGCGTTTCTCATGTCCGCGCCCCACGGTTTACTCGAAGCCGTAATCCAGGGCGCGTGCCACCGACAGCACGGCACTGGTGTGTTTGGCCAGATCCGCGTCGCGCGGCACCACCCGTGGCCGCGCGTCGAGCGTGCAGGCCAGGGCCTTTTCCAGGAACACCGCATGGGCGGCCGCCAGGGCATCGGCCTGCGCGGCTCCCAGCACGCCGGCGTCACGGCAGGCGGCGATCAACGCGGCGGTGGAGGTGGCCTTGAGCAACTCCGGGTGTTCGGCGGCATGCGCCAGCACCTGGCCCTGCAGCAAAAACTCGATGTCGAGCAAGGTGCCGGCGCCCTGCTTGAGGTCCACATGGTCGGCGTCGGAACGGTCACGCTGCTCGCGCCAGCGCCGGCGCATGGCGGTGACTTCCTCGCCCACGCCGTGCTTTTCGCGCGGCGCACCCAGCACCTCGCGGCGAATGGCGGCCAGGGCCTCGCCAAGACGCGCGTCACCGGCCACCCGGCGGGCCCGCAACAACGCCTGGTGCTCCCAGATCCACGCGCGTTCCTTCTGGTAAGCCGCGAACGCATCCAGGCTGGTCACCAGCAGACCCTTGGAACCGTCCGGCCGCAGCCGGGTATCCACCTCATACAAGCGACCGCCGCGCGTCAGCATGCTCAACCAGTGCATCACCCGTTGCGCCAGGCGCTGATACCAGCTGACGCCGTCCAGCGGGCGTCGGCCGTCACTATGGGCGGCGGCGCGGGCTGAATCGTAGACGAACACCAGGTCCAGATCCGAGGCAAAACCCAGTTCCTGCCCACCCAGGCTGCCGTAGCCGAGCACGCTGAAGCCCAGTCCCTCGCCCGGCAGCGCGCCGTGGCGGGAAACCAGATCGCGCCCGGCCAGCGTCAATACCGCACCGACCACCGCCTCGGCCAGCGCGGCCAGACGCCGCGCCGTGGCCACCGCGTCGGCACGGCCGTCCATGAAGGCCAGACCCAGCCGGAACGCCAGGCTGGCCTTCAGTTCGTTCATGCGCTCCAGGTCCACGCCGGCATCGCGTTCGTCCAAGGCCGCCAGCGCGCGGGTGATCTCGGCGGCGATATCGGCGCGCTTGAGCGGCAGTTGCTCCATACGCGGATCGAGCACGTCGTCCAGCAACAACGGCTGGGCGATGACGCGCTCGGCCAGGAAAGCGCTGGCGGCGAACAGGTCCGCCAGGCGCTTGCGCGCCCCCGGTTGCTCCTCAAGCAGAGCCAGGTACGCCGAGCGGCGCGCCACGGCCTGCACCAGGCGGATCAGGCGTTCCAGGCACGGCCCCGGCGCGCGGCTGCGTTGGGCCGCGGCCAACAACTGCGGCATCAGCCGCCGCAAGCGCTCGCGTCCACGGCTGGACATGGCCCGCACCGGCGGCGAGTCGGACAACTGGCGCAAGGGATCGCACAACGCGCCGGCGTCGCCGAATCCAGCCGCGTGAAGCATGTCCGCGTCCAGGGTGCCGTCCTCGGCTGCTTTCCACAACGCGGCATCCGGCTTCGGCGCCGGCGCGTGGCGTCCTCCCTGGGGCACCAGCACCGCGTCGAATTCCTCGCCGACGATGCGACGATGCATGGCCAGCTCGTCGGCCAGCGCGTCCCAGCCGGCGTAGCCCATGCCGACGGCGATGCGATGGCGCGCCTGCGGATCCTCGGGAATGTCGTGGGTCTGCGTGTCGCGCAGCATCTGCACCCGGTTTTCCAGCAGCCGCAAGAACAGGTAGGCCTGGCGCACGCGCCCCGCCTGCGCGGCGGTGGCGAAACCGCGCGCCTCGCAGGCCGACAAGGCCGGCAACAGGCCGCGTACCCGCAATCCCGGCTCGCGCCCGCCGCGGATCAACTGCATCAGCTGCACCACGAACTCGATTTCGCGGATGCCGCCGGGGCCGAGTTTGAGATTCTCCGACCGGTCCTTGCGCGCCACTTCGGCGTCGATGCGTTCCTTCATGTCGCGCAATCCCGCAAATGCCGTGTAGTCGAGATAGCGCCGGTACACGAACGGTCGCAACAAATGCAGCAGCTGCTTGCCGGCCGCCATGTCGCCGGCCACGGGTCGGGCCTTGATCCAGGCATACCGCTCCCAGTCCCGACCTTCACGCTGGTAGTACTGCTCCATCGCCGCGAACGGCAGGGCCAGGCGCCCGGCGCTGCCGAACGGGCGCAGGCGCAAGTCCACCCGTGCGGCGACACCGTTGCGTTGCGGCTCGGCCAGCAGACGCACGAGTTGGCGCCCGAGCCGCGTGAAATATTCCCCGGCATCCAGTTCACGACGACCATCGCTGCTGCCGGGTTCGGCGTAGGCCAGCACCAGGTCGATGTCGGAGGAAAAATTCAGCTCGCTGCCGCCCAGCTTGCCGAACGCCAGCACCACCAGCTGCTGGATCCGGCCCTGTCCGTCCCGGACGTGGCCGTAACGGGCGGCCACGGCGGCATCGGCCCATGCCAGCGCGCGGGCGAGCAGGGTTTCGTACAGGACGCTGGTGTCGGCCAGGGTGCCGGCAAGATCGTCCAGACCGTTGACGTCGCGAAACACCAGACGCAACGATTCGGCATGCCGGAAGCGCCGCAACGCCCGCATGGCCTCGGTCTCGGACAAACCCTCCAGCGACAACTGGCGGCCGCGCGTGGCGGCATCGTCGCTGCCGCGCAGCCGCTCGATGCCCTCCGCGCCCAGCAGCTCCGGTTGCCGCTGCCACACCTCGAACGCGAAATCGCTGGCCAGCAGGGTGCGCCGAATACGCTCGGCAACACCGGCGTCATCGCGCAGGACGACGCCATGTTCGCGGCAACGCTCGGCCAGTTCCGCATAACGCGAGGCAACCAGCGATTCCAGTTCGTGCGGCAGTTCACTCATGTGTCCATTATGGGGTCTACGCCACCGTGCGCGCGCCATGCCACGGTGGCACGTACCGCACCGCCCACGTCCTCCGCTTGATGCGGATTCATGGTGCAGACGCTACATTTGTGTCTGTTTTCGCCATCGACGCTTCCATGTCCCTGACTTTCCACTCCAAAACCGGATCGCGCCTGCCCCGGATCCTGCTGCTGCTTCTGTTCGTGGTGGCGTTCGTGCTGGCCACCAGCCTGATCGACGGCGGCAAGGGCGTCGTGCCGTCGGCGATGTGGAACGCACCGGACTGGGAGCCGTGGTGGCACGCCCCGCTGCGACTGTTTTGCAACGCCCTGCCCGGCCTGATGCTCGGCGGTATCGTGCTGGCATTGACGCGTCGCCTGGGCCTGGCGGCCGTGGTGGCGCTGGCGGCGGAAATCCTGGTGTATGTGGTCAACGCCCTGAAAATCCGCAACCTCGGCGCGCCCCTGCTGCCGGCGGACTTCCTGATGGTGGGGCAGCTGGCCGGAGGCGGCCTGGAGCTCCTCGCCGGTTACCTGCCACGCAGTCCGTGGCCGTACCTGGGTATCGTCGCCTTCATCGTGGTGATCGTCCTGTTGGCGCGCCGCGAGCGACCGTTTTGGCGTGGCGGCTGGCTGATGCGCGGCATCACGGCACTGGTGCTGGCGGCCGGACTGGTTTCGCTGTTTGCCGGCTGGTCCGCCTGGGGCAGCGTCTACCACAGCGGGCGGCTGGGCATGCAGCCATGGTCGCCCAAGGCCACCACCGCGCACACCGGCCTGGTCAGCTCGCTGCTGCTGTTTCATCTCAAGTACGGCAGCAAGCACGAAAAACCCGACGTCGACGCCGCCATGGCGCTGATGAGCGAGCAGTACGACGCCGTGCGCGAACACGAACGGGCCATCGCCGCTGCCGCCGAGGGCGACGGCAAGCCCGACATCGTCATCATCCTCAGCGAGTCGCTGTTCGACCCCGGCATCCTCGAGGGAGACCAGACCAGCGCCAGGATCCTACCCAACCTGCATCGCCTGTCCCGGCACGCCACCGGCGGCCTGATGCACGTGCCCACCTTTGGCGGCGGCACCATCCGCACCGGCTTCGAGGTCCTGACCGGGCTGTCGCTGCGCTATTTCGACGACATCCAGTTTCCGTGGCTGCAGATCAATCAGGAGAAGATTCCCGGCATCGTTCACCTGCTGAAGTCCAAGGGCTATGAAACCCTGGCCGTGCACGGCAACGACCCGGCCTTCTGGAATCGCACCAGCGCCTTCAAGAAACTGGGTTTCGACCGCTTCATCTCGATCGACGACTTCGCGCCGAAGCATCACGTCAACGACGGCAAATACCTGTCCGACAAATCGTTCACCGACGAGCTTCTGGATCGGCTCAAGGATGACGGTCCGCCACGCTTCGTGTACGGCCTGAGCATCGAGGCACACGGCCCCTACGACAACCCCTATGACATCGACCTGGCCAAGCGCGACGCCATGCCGGTACCCGACAGCATCACCGGTGACCACCGCGAACACCTGCAAAACTACCTCTATCACATCCACCACGCCGATCGGGAACTGGGCCGCCTGATCCAGGAACTGAACAAGCGCAAGCGCCGCACCATCGTGGTGTTCTTCGGCGACCACCTGCCAGCCATCGTCGGCGCCTTTCAGGACGCCGGCTTCCGCGACGGCAAGGGCTTCCTGGTGCAAAAGGTTCCCTACATCATCTACGACACCGCCCACCCCGACGCCCCGGCCGACAAGCAAACCGTCGCCTCGTGGATGCTCCCGGGCATGGCTTTGGCCAAGGCCGGCATCGCCGATGACGGCTATTACGCGCTCACCGACATCCTGGGACCGAAACTGGCCGACCTCACGCGCGCGCCCGACGCGCCGCGCGCCAAACCCACCGCGGCGCAGGAGAAGCTGGAAACCGGCCTGCGCAACGTGGCCCGCCTGCGCCTGGAGGGCAAGCTGGCACCGCTGTGGGACAAGGTGAAAACCGCCGCGCCTACCCCCGCGGCCAGCAGCCCGGAAAATGACACGGGGCCCGCCACGACCACTTCGGCCGCCGAAGCCGCATCGTCGGCGCCCGCCGCCGTGGCGCATTCCGAATAATCGCCCGCATGAAACAGGCAATTTCCAGGCTCCGCCACAAAGGTGCCCGCCACCGTGTCGCCATCGCGGCTGAAGCCGCTCCCACAGATTGATGTCCGGTTGATGTCCGGCACCCGGTTCTTCGGGATCCCTTGTGGGGAACCTCGAAAAACTTCCGATCATGTGCAGGAGCGGTGGAAGCCGTGATCCATGCCTGCCGGCACGCCAGGCCACCCTCACCCGTCGGGCATGATCGTGCACGCGCCCACTCGCCGGCTCCGCGGGATGGGCGACGGCGACGCAAGGCTTATACTGGCCGCTCATTTCCGCCACCGACCCGCCAGCATGTTCCGTTCCCGCCTTGCCGAACCACTCGTGATGCTGGCGACGGTATTGCAATGGCTGGTATTGGCGACATGCACCGGCGCGGTGGTCGGCGCGGCCTGCAGCCTGTTCCTGCACATCCTTTTCGCCACGGAAGGTCGCGTCTACACCGTCTCCTGGTGGTGGCTGGCCCTGCTGCTGGTCGGTGGTGGGCTGGCCAATGGATTGCTGCTGCACTACGGCTATCGCCTGAGCCGAAGCGGCTTCAATGATTCACCGGTGGTGGCGATCAACAAGCAGCAGGGCAAGATGCCCTTCCGCACGCTGTGGATCAAACCGTTGGCGGCACTGATCACGCTGGCCTGCGGCGGCTCGGCGGGCAAGGAAGGGCCGTGCTCGCACATCGGCGCCAGCTTCGCATCCGGCGTGGGCCGCATCTTCCACCTGAACCGGGAACTGCGCAAACGCCTGCTGGCCTGCGGCGTCAGCGCCGGCTTCGCCAGCGTGTTCGGCACGCCCATCGCCGGTGCCATCTACGGTGTGGAAATGCTGGCCATCGGCCGCATACGCCACGATTTCCTGTTTCCCGGCATCGTCGCCGGCGTCACCGCCTTCCAGGTCAGCAAGTTTCTCGGCGTGCCCTATCCCGAGTACCACCTGGCATTCGTGGCCAACTTCACACTGCTGATGTTCCTGAAGACCGTGCTGGTGGGGGTGATCTGCGGCGCCGGTGCCTGGATCTTCGTGGAGCTGCTGGGCCATATCCGCCGCCTGTTCGCGCAATTGCGCACGCGATTTTCCCTGTGGCCACCACTGATGCCCGCGCTCGGCGGCGCACTGGTGGCACTGCTGGCCGCCGTCGTGCCGACCGACTATCTCGGCCTCAGTCTGCCGGTCATGGACCAGGCGCTCACCGGCCACGCCATGCCATGGCTGGGCTTCCTGTGGAAGGCGCTGCTGGTGGCGATCACGCTGGGCTCGGGATTCTACGGGGGCGTGGTGACACCGCAATTCGTGATCGGCGCGGTGCTGGGCGGCGCCTGCGCGCCGTTGCTGGGACTGACGCCGGCAGTGGGAGCGGCGGTGGGCTTCGTGGCCGTGGTCGCCGCCGCCTCCAACGCACCGATTGCCGCTGTACTGATGGGCGTGGAACTGTTCGGCGCCGACTCACTGCTGTATGTCGCCGGCGCCTGCGTGGCCGCCTACCTGGTCATCGGCCATCGCAGCGTGTACCCGGCGCAGATCGTGGCCTACAGCAAATCGACCTGGCTGGCGGCACGCGCCGATTTGCCGGTCGGCCAGGAAAAGGTGCGCCTTTCCAACGG
>CAZMKO010000044.1:0-20177 GCA_964566965.1 uncultured Rhodanobacteraceae bacterium | reverse complement strand
TACACACGATCGGGCGTTTTTCGAGGTGCCCTGTGGGAGCGGCTTCAGCCGCGATCCGTGCTTGCAGGCACTCGCCACCGCGGCGGAAGCCGCTCCTGTATCGGGCTCGCATGGCGCGTCGTGGAACGATTACTCGGCGTCGGCGTGGTCCGACGCGAAACGGCCGCTTTCGAGATCGAAAACCGGTGTGCACAACAGTGTTTGCCGGTCCACCACCTTGAAACTCGCCCGCCACGTTCCCTCGCCGACCTTCTCCGCGGGTGTGTAGTCATCCGTGTCAAACGGTGCCACACCCAGGCAGTAGCGCACGCCGCCGGCCGGCGCGGTGAGCAGATCGACCTGGAAATGCGCCTGCCGCGTGCCTTCGGCATCGATGCGCCCGGCCAGCGGAACCGGCGGCACCGTGGGCGCCGGCTTCGGCAACGCCATCGCGCGATGGCTCAGCACCAGGGTGTCGCCGTCCGGCTTGCGCGCCACCTCGGCCACACCGTCGGCGGTCAGGGGCTTGCGCCGCGCCGCCATGGTGTCGCCCCGGTCGAAAACGGCCAGGGGCTGGTCGCCGGTGTTGTTCAAGGTCCAGCGGATATCCAGCTTTTGCTGCTCGCGATCGTAACGGGCGGTCACGTCGAGACGCGCCAGGGGCGATGTGACGGTGGTCGTACTGCTGTCTTGCATGGACGGGTTTCCCGAAACGGCCGCCACCGTGGTGACGGCCGGAAACAGCGCCAGTGCCGCGACAAGACTCGACAACTGCTTGAGACGACGGATCATGTCGACCGCTCTCCCTGGTGCATGGGTTCGCCGGGGCGCGAGGCGCTCCGGCCCGTGATCACAGCGTGTAATGCAGACGCGGATCCAGTCCCATTTCCTCACGCAGGCCGTTCTCGGTCAAGGGGAACGGATTGTGGGTGGTCGGCGGCGTGGACGAGTCGTGGTCGAAGTCGTACGGCTGGCCACTGTTGTCCAGGCCCACCGCCTGACGCTCGGAATTGGGCACATTGCCCGAATCCTTGGCGTCGTCGCCGTAATAGGTGCCCGGCTGGAAGGTGCCGGTGACGGCGTTGTAGGCGTGCGACATCTCGTGATACAGCACGCCGACCGGTACCGGGAACTCCGGAATGCGGAACGAGGTGTTGTAGGCGATCACGGCATCGTCACCACGGCCGGCACTGCCGTTGTTCAGCTGGGTGTCGGCCCAGTTGTTGCCGCCTTCCTTGGGCATGGTGTAACCGTTGGACTCGTTCTGCAGCTCGCGGATGGTCAGGGTGTTGCCGTTCTCGGCGGCCTTGTCGAACTCGGCCAGCATCTGCTGCCCGTAGGGCGAGGAACGCAGCATGTCCAGATCGGCGTTGACGCGTTGCTGGAAACCCTCGGTGCCTTCGACCGACACGCCCTTGGTGCCCAGGCTGGGGTCGATGACCACGTTCACTACCTTGGCACCGTCGGCGCCACTGACGTCGTCGGCCTTCTCGGCATAGATGGTATCCAGGCTGCTGCCACTGATCACATCGTTGCCGGAGCCGGCGTAGACGTGGCTGGTGCCGTTGCTCTGGATGCGGTCGTCGCCGCGGCCGCCACTGAGGATGTCCTCGCCGGTACCGCCCACGATCTGGTCGGCACCCTTGCCGCCGCTGATGTGGTTGCCGCCGTCGCCACCGTTGAGCTGATCGTTGCCATCGCCGCCGTAGATGACGTTGTAGCCCGAACCGCCGTTGACCACGTCGTCACCGTTGCCGGCCTCGACATAGTTGTTGCCGCTGCCGGTGTTGATGGTGTCGTCACCGTCACCGGCGAAAATGGTGGCGTCCCCGGCACCGGTCTGGATGGTGTCGTCGCCGTCACCGCTGTCGATGACCACGTTGACCTTGACATCCGACGCGACGGTGATGGCGTCATTGCCGTCGCCGGTGCGGAAAGTCAGCTGCTGGCCCTCGGCCATTTCCACGTCGTAGGACTGCCCGTTGATGCTGACGCCCAGCGTGCCGTCGTCATTGTTGGTGACCTGCACATCGTCGTCGGCGCTGCCGGTGGTGAACACCAGCTGGTCGTCGGAAACGTATTGCTGACCCTGCATATCCACCAGCGTGCGCTCACGCTCGATGGTCACGTCGCCATCGCGCTGGAACGGATCCACCGCGACGGTCTTGCCATCGGTGGTCTGCTTGGTGGTGCGCTCGCCGCTGTTCTGCGCACTGCCGTCGATACGGGTGGAGTCGTCGCTGCCGCCATTGTCCGGAAGCGGAAACGGACCCACCGGACCGGAAATCTTGCCGGTACCAATCCGCGTACGCGCCCCGTCGGCACCCGACGGCCCGCCCTGGTAGCCCCAGGTCTCAGGTGAATCGTTGCCCGGCGTGCAAAACGGCGTGGGCTGCGAGGCGGTGGCGCTTGCTACTTCCGACATGATCTTCTCCAGTCATGATGAAACGGTCGTATGAAACCGTACTCGCCGGTATGGGGCATGTCAGGCTGGGACGCTCCCTAGCTAGGGTTTTCCCGAGGTGTGGCAGCACCCGGAATCCCATACCGGTTGCATGGCGGAAAGCAACTGCCGTGAAATGATCTGGAACTTCCTAGGGTTTTCCCTAGGTTGACGATGAACCCCATCACGGCACACTCCGAAGGAGTCGCCTCTGCCCTCGACCGCTGTCTGATCGCTGGCGCATGAAGGTATGTCAACATCCAACACCAGGGGAGTCGCAACATGTCCACTGATCCGAACGACACCGCCCAGCTCCGGCAGGATTTGCTCGACCGGGTGGAAAAAACACTCGGGCGTCAGGACCTTTCCCCCGAGGCACGCCAGGAAGCGTTGGACGAATTTGAACGCGCCCTGCAGGAAGCCGGCGATAACCCGAAGTCGACCGCCGATGTACTTGCCGAATGGCAGGACAGCAGCACCCTGTTGCGAGAACAACTGGATGCCATGCAGAAAAACGGGGACATGAGTGCCACCGAACTTGCCGATATGTCCCGCAATTTCGACGCCATCACGGATGCCCTATCCCAACTTCAGCAAGCGCCGACAAATCATACCGAGACGTTGACAAACAATGCCTCGGTGCCACTTCCCCAAGGGATACCGCAGGAACTTGCTGACAAGCTGACACAAAAGCCCGACGCGTAACCCGGCCACCGCTCAACCACCCACACGCCCCGCGGCCTCGCAGTGGCGAGGTCACGCACTGACGTATGACCTACACGGACACTAGGTGTCGGCCGATGACCATGTCATCGCACATTTTTCTTTCCGCACCAAAAAAGAGCTCGGCACGGATTCCGTGCCGAGCTCTCGTTTTGCTTACGCAGTGATTACTGCTTGCGCGCCAGGGTGGCGTTGCCTTCGCCCAGCGTCTTGATGATGGTACTTGTCGCCTGCATCATCATGTTCATCTGCTGCGTCAACGCCTGCAGCTCCGCGTTCTGCTCGGTGAGGTCTTTCTTACCCGCACGAATGGCATCATCCAATGCCGAGGCACGGTCGGTGATTTCCTTACCCAACGCGTCACACGCTTCTCCCAGCGTCTTGGCGATGGCGTACAGCCAACCGTGGCCCTTGGAGCTCTTTGCTTCGTGGGCGGCGGCCAGACGCTGGCTCTCGGCATAATGAACAAAGGAATTCAGTGGGCTGGTCATGATGTTTCTCCTGAAAATTCAGTCAAAGCGTTGTGGACGAAATGTCCGCTCAAAAAATATTGCGTTGCACTGAAACCACGGGCGGCCCCCTGAGCCGCCATGAGGTGGAGAAAGCCAGAGCGGTGTGCACCGTCTCGCGGTCAGGGCGTACCGATGAGGCTTGCGTATGAAACGCCGTGATACGGTGCGCCGCCAGTTGCCGTTGATACCATGCCGCCGCATGAGCGACACCATGTTTCCGGCACCGTTCGCCAAACTCCAGGACAGACCGAACAACCGATGTATCAAGCCGGCGCAACGTCCGCTGCAAACGCATGATCAACGGACGAATAACGGCACGGTCGCCGAACCCCGCACGATCAAGTGCCCGCGCCATCGCCAAACAATCCGAAACACTATGGATCACCGACGACGAGGCAAATGATCGACCATCACGTACCCGCACCGCCCGCGTCGAGCGCTTGCGACTGAAGTGTGATGAGTGGGATCGATGGTTCATCGTAGTTCGTGACGGAGGCATGGAGTCAGATTTTCACGACTCCACCGTAACGGTTTAGACGGGTTGATGAATACCTAGGCCCTTCCCTAGGTTTGCACATCCGTGCCCCCGATCCACCATGGACCCACGACATGGGCACGGATGTTTCATGCCGAATTCATCGACGCCCGCGGATGGTTTGCGTGCCACGGTGCCTTTCCGCATTCCACAGTCGTCATCCATCGACATTCAAACCGGAGCTCATTCATGAAAATCGCGGCCATCACCGTTGTCGGCATGTTCGCCCTCCCGGCCATCGCGTGCGCCCAGGACTACTTGAACGCATGGTTGACCGCTGAAGATTTCGGCAGGCAATTGGAGCGTACACAGGAATCGACCAAATCCGGTGAAGCCGGTCGAACTGAAGATGACGCATGCATGAAAGCCGTGAAGGTCGAACAACGCCGTCTCATGCTTGAGCACGCCCGCAAGGTACTTCCGGAGTACCACGAGCGTTTGACACATGACGGACGCGACAGCGCGGACAAATGGCTCGACCAGGTTTCCGACCGCTATGAGAGGCAGGACCACAAAACGCTGCAACGGAAATTCCGTTGCCTTCCTTGAAAGACGAAGGCACACGGGCCACTCATCCATCACCGTCTTGCAATGAAATGAATGCACCCGACACACATCATGATTGTCATGTGCACAATTCAGTCACGAAACGAAGGTGCAACTGAATTGCACCTCTTTACCCGGGACTGTCATCCAGCCACCCTCGACTGCGTCGCAAAATACGCGACACGAGGTGGGCATAGTCTCAACTCCCCACCCCGATTTCCAAGGCCTCCCCCATGACAGTCGCTGGCCATGCCCTTGCCGAAGACCCCGCTCCCGGCGTGCTGGATGCCGCGGATCCCGCCATTCCCGGCCGCGTGCGTGCGCGCTACGGCGACTACGCCCGCGCGGTGGACACGGTGGTGCCGGTGATCGGCGTGGCACGCGAGGAATGGTGGCTGTTCGACGCCGAGGGACTGCTGCTGGACGTGCTTTGCCGACACGCCTGAGGCAACCGTGCTCGTACCGGATGCGAAAAGGCCCGCTCGAAAGCGGGCCTTTTCGCTATCAGCGGGCGGAAATCATTTCTGCTCCAGACCGCGGTACTTCAGCATCGGCTCGACCTTGGGATCGTGACCCAGCCAGTCCTTGTACATCTTGGCCAGATCCTCGGTATTGCCGCGCGAAAGCACCATCTTGCGGAAGCGGTCGCCGTTCTCACGGGTCAGGCCGCCATTGTCCAGGAACCACTGGTGCGCGTTGTCGGCCAGCATTTCGGTCCACAGGTAGGCGTAGTAGCCGGCCGAATAGCCGCTGGCCCAGATGTGGTTGAAGTAGCTGGTGCGATAGCGCGGCGGCACGTAGCTCAG
Source organism: uncultured Rhodanobacteraceae bacterium (assembly GCA_964566965.1). GTDB lineage: Bacteria > Pseudomonadota > Gammaproteobacteria > Xanthomonadales > Rhodanobacteraceae > Oleiagrimonas. The sequence continues at coordinate 14,633 of CAZMKO010000044.1, read as the reverse complement.
CGCCAGACCGTCGTCCTTGAGCGACTTGGCCTCGAACTTGTCGACATCGGTCGGAATCTGGTCCACGCCCAGGGTGTGCCAGTTCATGTCCAGCGCCGCGGCGGCGACCAGCTCGGTCATGTCGTAACCGGCGTTGAACTTGCCGGCGTCACGCATCTTCTTGACCAGCTCCTCGGGCATCGGCTCGCCGGTCTTGTAATGCTTGGCGAAATGCTCGAACACCTTCGGGTTGGAGGCCCAGTACTCGTTGAACTGCGACGGGAACTCGACGAAATCGCGCGCCGTGGCGGTCCCGGAAAGGGTCGGGTACTCCTGGTCGGCGAAGAAACCGTGCAGCGCATGGCCGAACTCGTGGAACATGGTGATCACGTCGTCCCAGCTGAGCAGGGCCGGATGGCCCGCCGACGGCTTGGAGAAGTTGGCCACGTTGTAGATCACCGGCTTGGTGCCCAGCAGCTTCGACTGGTCGACGAAGTTGCTCATCCAGGCGCCGCCGCGCTTGCTGTCACGCTTGAAGTAGTCGCAGTAGAACAGGCCGATCGGCGAGCCGTCGGCATCGCTGACCTCGAACACCCGCACGTCGTCGTTGTAGACGGGGATGTCCTTGCGCTCCTTGAAGTTCAGGCCATAGAGCTCGTGCGCGGCATAGAAGACGCCGTTCTTGAGCACGTTGTCGAGCTCGAAGTAAGGTTTGACCTGGCTCTGGTCGACGTCGTACTTGGCTTTGCGCACCTTCTCGGCGTAGTACGACCAGTCCCACGGCTGCACGTCGAAGTCCTTGCCGTCGGCCTTGATCTGCGCCTGGATGTCCTTGGCCTCGCGCTTGGCCTGGGCCACCACGGCCGGCGCGAGTTTGCCCATGAATTGTTCGACGTGGGACGGATCCTTGGCCATCTGGTCGGTCAGTTTCCAGGCCGCCCAGTTGGGATACCCCAGCAGCTTGGCCTCCTCGGCACGCACCTTGGCCAGCTTCAGCACCGTGGCACGGGTGTCGTTGTCGTCGCCCTGCTCGGCACGCGTCCAAGACTTGTCGAACAGCGCCTTGCGGGTGTCGCGGTCGGTCAGTTCCGACAGCTCCGGCTGCTGCGTGGTGTTCTGCAGGGTCAGCATCCACTTGCCGTCCTGCTTGCGGCTCTTGGCGGCATCGGCGGCCGCTTCGATCTGCGAATCGGTCAGGCCGTCGAGGCTGGCCTCGTCGTCCACACTCAGGGCCGCGGCGTTGGTGGCTGCCAGCAATTTGTCGCCGAACTGGGTGCTCAGCGTGGCCGCCTGCTTGTTGAGATCCTTCAACTTGGCCTTGTCGGCCGCCGACAGGTTGGCGCCGTGATGCACGAAGTTGTCGTAGACCACCTCGACCAGGCGTTTGGACTCGGCATCCAGATCAAGTTGATCGACCTTGTCGTGCACGACCTTGAGGCGTTCGAAAAGCTTCTCGTTGAGATGGATCGCGTCGGAATGGGCGGCCAGCTCGGGCGCCACTTCGGACTGGATCTTCTGCAACGCCGGATTGGTATCGGCGCTGGTCAACGCACCAAACACGTTCAGAACCCGATCCAGCAGCACGCCGGTCTTTTCCAGCGCCTTGTAGGTGTTGTCGAAGGTCGGTTCGTCAGGATTGTTGGCGATCTTGTCGACTTCGGCCAGCTGCTCCTTCATGCCCTTTTCGATGGCGGGTTTGAAATCGCTGTCCTGGATCTTGTCGAACGGCGGAGCCTGGAACGGCAACGTGCTGGCCGTGAAGAACGGATTGGTGTGGCTGGCTTCCGCACCGGCCGTGGACGCCACGGCGGTGGACTGGCCGGCGGCGGCCTGGGGCGGCTCGTCGGCCTGCTGGCCGGACGGCGAACAGGCCGCCACGGCAAAGCTGGCTGCGATCATGGCGGCAAGCGTACGGGTACGAAGCATCGCTGGGTTTCCCTCAATCAAGTGGCGACGCCGCAAAAGGGCGGCGCCGGAAGCAAAGTGGCTCAACTCTACTAGGCGCATCAGGCGCCGTCCAAGCCCATGACCTTTGGCCTACGGTCAAAGCCACCCTCCGGTGAACCGGGACGGCGCAGTATTCGCGTGAAACCCGCTTGCCGACACCCGTTCCCCCGACAAGTGAGGTTCGAGTTTGCCTCAACCGCGCACGTCGCGCAGCGTCCAGTGCCGCCCGAGCAGCATGTCCAGGCGATGCCGCAGCACCCGCATCGGCAAGGCGGTGTCGACCGTGATGTCGACCTTCAGGTCGGATTGCTGTGCTTGTACCGCCGCGTTGGGATCGATCACGCCAAGCGTCGCATCCACGGCATCCGGGTCCGGCTGCTTGTTGCGCCAACGCTCGAACAGCGCGGATGAACGCAGCGCCTCGCCCAGCGCGGCCGCCAGGGCATCGGGGCTGCGCCCCTGGAAGGCCAGGTCCGGGTCATCGCCGTGGGCGGCGGCAAGATCTTCCACACCAAGGTAATAATGCACGAGGGCACTCCGCGGCTGCGATGCGCTCACCGTAGCACGCGTCCCCCCTGCCGCCACCGGTTGATCCGAGGCACGGCGCCGTGCACGGCTGGCCACCACGCCGGTGAAGCTGAGCAGCCCGTAGCTCACGCCCGCGACGGCGACCCACGTCGGGGTCGGAGCCAGCAGCGCGACCAGCATGGAGAAAATGCCGACCAGGGCGGTGAACGCCCAGGTGGCCGCGCTCACGCGCAATTCCACCACCTCGCCGGGCGGCAGATGCGCGGGCGAACGCGCGCCGTGCACGAACAACGCGCACACGGTGCCACCCATGCAGGCATAGGACAGGCCGTAGCAGGCAAACAATGTTTTCAACTGAAACAGGGTGTCCGGCCCCGTATCGAACGACACTTCGCGCGCGGACAGAAACCCGCCACTGAGGTTGTGGAACAGGCCACTGAACACCAGGTGCAACGGGAACACGAAGATCAGCGCGAAAAACACCAGCAACAATGACAGTAACAACCCGATCCGGTCGGTGCGCTGGAAGGTTTCACGCCAACGCACATGACCGTGCCAGAAGAACGCCAACTGCGCGAAACAGGCGGCGAAGGCCGGCACGTCGCGCAAGGCATCGACCAGTGCCTCCACGCTGCGCGGCATGTTGGCGCCGCTGATCACCAGCAGGGTAATGGCGAAGGCGAACGCCGCATCCACGAAATTGTCCAGGCGCCCACTCTGGCGGTACGCCTTGCGTGAGCGGATACGCGCTGGCTGCGGGTCTCGGGACATGGGACGATAATACGGCTTTTCGCTCCCGGGCATCCCCATGTTCCAGACCCGTGCTCTCGATCCCGCCGACAAACCGGCCGCCTACCGCGAACTGGCCGACCAGGCCCGCGCGCTGATGGCCGGCGAACCGGACTTCATCGCCAACGCCGCCAACTTTGCCGCGCTGGTGTTCCATACGCTGCCGGACATCAACTGGGCCGGCTTCTACCTCTACGACGGCACCGAACTGGTGGTCGGCCCGTTCCAGGGCAAACCGGCATGCATCCGCATCGCCCTGGGCAAGGGCGTGTGCGGTCTGGCCGCCGAGACCGGCCGGAGCCAGCTGGTGGAGGACGTCAACGCCCACCCCAACCACATTTTCTGCGACGCGGCCTCACGCTCGGAAGTGGTGGTGCCGCTGCACCGCGAGGACGGCACGCTGCTCGGCGTCTGGGATGTGGACAGCCCCGACGTCGGTCGTTTCGACGACGACGACCGCGCGGGCATGGAGGCCTTGTGCCGGGTCTTCATGGACGCCGTAAAGGCCGGCCGCGCCTGACGGCAATCGGCGGCCAACCGCCCGCCGTCACGGATCAGCGACAACCGCGTCCGCCGGCTGCAGCCAGGCCATCACCTGCGCCCGTGCCTCGTCCACACCCCGCCCGTCGTGCGAGGAAAACACCTGCACGCTCGCCGGCCAGCCCTCCTCGGCACAGAGCTTGCGGGCCGCTTGCAGAGCCGCGCCGGCCTGGCCGCGGGACAATTTGTCGGCCTTGGTCAACAACAAATGGCAGGACAGACGCACGGCCGCGCAAAACGCCAGCATCTGGCGGTCGAACGGTTTCAGCGGATGACGGATATCGGCAATCAGCACCACGCCGCGCAGGCTTTCGCGCCGACGCAGGTAGGCGTCGATCTCCTGACGCCAATGGGCACGCAGCGATTCCGGCACTTTGGCGTAACCGTAACCGGGCAAATCCACCAGGCGCGTGGCATCATCCAGCTCGAACACCACCATCTGCTGCGTACGGCCCGGCGTGCGCGAGGTACGTGCCAGCGCCCTGCGCCCGGTCAAGGCATTGAGGGCGCTGGACTTTCCGGCGTTGGAACGGCCGGCAAAGGCAACCTCCGCGCCGTGGTCGTCCGGCAGCTGGTCGCACTGGTGCGCGGCAAGGATGAAACGCGCTTCGCGCAAAGGATTGGAAGACATGGGGTATTCTCTGGCGTGTCGGGCGCGGCATGTCGTCGCTGGTTGTTTGACCGGTGATGTGCCGCCGGCAATAATTTGGGGGTTTCGGCATGTTGCCGCTTACGCAACATTCGTTTTCGGGAGACAAGTGTATGAGTTTTCGGCGCGTTGTAGTTTTCGCCGCCGCGCTGGTCGCGGGGGCGGCCATGGCGCAGGACGCTCCACAGTCGTCGGCGCCGTCGGAATCGACCGCTGCCGGCGCGTCCACTGCCACCGCCGCGTCTGCGCCGGCCAACGCCGGCTCGGCACCGGCCACGGCGGCTTCGGCGGGCAATGCGGCCAATCCGGTGGCCGCCGAAGACGACCTCGGCCCGCTGACCGGCGACGCCGATGCCGGCAAGGCCAAGGCCGCCGTCTGCGGCGCCTGTCATGGCATGGACGGCAACTCCACGGATGCCCAGTACCCCAAGCTGGCCGGCCAGAACGAGCACTACATCGTCGAGCAGCTGAAAAACTTCAAGAGCGCCCACCGCGACAACCCGATCATGCTGGGCATGGCCGCACCGTTGAGCGTGCAGGACATGCATGATGTCGGCGCCTACTTCGCCACCCAGAAAGCCAGCGCCGGCGTGGCCGACGAGGCACTGGTGGAAGCCGGTCAGGCCCTGTACCGTGCCGGTGACGCCGAGCGCGGCATTCCCGCCTGCATGGCCTGCCACGGCCCCGATGGCGCCGGCAATCCGGGCGCGCCCTACCCGCACCTTGCCGGCCAGCATGCCGACTACATCCAGCAGGTGCTGACGGCTTGGCACGACGGCGACACCTGGGGCGACACCAAGCAGGACCAGATCATGCCGTCAATTGCCAAAAAGCTGGACAAAAAGGACATCGCCGCCGTGTCCAGCTACATCGAGGGCCTGCATGCCAACACGGATGCCGACGCCGAGTGACACCACGCGCCGGCACGCCTGATGCCGGCACCTGCCACGCCCCGGAGGGCCGTGATGATCAAACGCTTCCTTCTTGTCGCGCCGCTTGCGCTTGCGTTGGGTGCCTGTGGCCCCTCGACCGATTCCGCACCGGATGCACCGCCATCCACGCCCGCGGGCGCACCCACCGCGCCCGCGGCCCAGGACACCCCCGGCACGGCCGCCAGCGCAGCGCGTACCGACGACACGCCGGCGGCGGCCGGCAGCATCGCTCCGTCGGCCGCGGATGACGCATCGTCATCGACGCCGGCCGCCAGTACCGGATCGGCCGACGACAGCGCGGCGGTCGCCGCGGCACGCGCGCAGGCAGCGAAGGATTTCGTCGACGACGGCACCTGGGTGGAAGGCAAGAACTACTACGTCATCCAGCCGGCGCAGCCCAAGGTCACCGGCACCGACAAGGTGGAAGTGGTCGAGGTGTTCTCGTTCGGTTGCCCGGCCTGCAATCACGCGCACAAGCTGGTCGACAAGATGCGCGCCGCGCTGCCTTCCTACGCCACCATGGCCTACCTCCCGGCCGGCTTCCGGCCGGACGAGAACTGGACTGTCTACCAGCGTGCCTGGTATGCCGCCAAGGCACTCGGCGTGGCCGAAAAGAGCTACGACACGCTGTTCGAGACCACCTGGGACAGCGGCGAAACAGCCACCTACGATCTGGCCACCGGCCGGCCCAAGCCGAAAGCGCAGTGGCCGGACATCAACGACATTGCCCAAGTGTATGCCGGCAAGTTCGGCGTGGCGGCCAAGGACTTCACGGCCGTGGCCGAATCGTTCACCGTCAACACCAAGATGAAGCGTGCCGACGAGCTGGTGAAGAGCTACGGGGTCACCGGCACCCCTTCGTTCGTGGTCGACGGCAAGTACCGCTTCGATTTCCGAAGCGCCGGCGGCTACACCCAGGCCATCGATCTGGCCAAGTGGCTGGCCGCCAAGGAAGCCGCCGGCAAGTAAGCGCGCCCGCGCCGCCATGATCCGGCGACGCGGCCATGGGAGAAACGCATGTTCAAGCGACTGTCGATATTGCTGTGCAGCGTGATGCTGACCGCCGCCTGCTCGGCCGGCGATGCCGGAAAAACGACGCAGGCGGCACCGAAGTATGCCGACGGCGAGGCCTATCTCACGCTGTCGTCGCCGCAACGACACTCCGACCAGGGCAAAGTGGAAGTGGTCGAGGTGTTTTCCTACGCCTGCCCCCACTGCGCGCACTTCGCGCCGTACATGGACAAGCTCGAGGCCTCGCTGCCGAAGGGTGTGAAGGTCAGCTACATCCCGGCCAATTTCAATCGTGCCTGGGAACCGTTCGCACGCGCCTGGTACGCCGCCCGTGAGCTGGGCGTGGCCAAAAAGACGCACGACGCCCTGTTCAGGGACAAATTCGTCAACAACTTCCCGATCAATTCGCTGCAGGATCTGGCCGACTTCTACGCCCGCCATGGCGTTGATCGCGATGCCTTCCTGAAGGCCGCCACGTCGGAACAGACCACGCAACAGATGATGCACGACACCCGCCTGATCCAGCAATGGCATGTCGAGGCGACGCCAACCGTCGTGGTCGACGGCAAATATGTGTCCCACCACATCAGCAGTTTCGACGAGCTGGCCGACCTCACCCGCTGGCTGGTGGACCGCGAACTGAAGGCGAAGGGCGACTGAGCCCGCGCGTGCCCGGTCGATGGACCGGATGCCGCACACCGGTCACCGTCCACGATCATGAACGACTTCCCCGCCCCGGCCGATACCGCCACCTCGCTGCGACTTCTGAGCTGCAACATCCTGGCCGGCGCGCGGGTGCAACGGTACCGTGAATACTTCACGCGCAGCTGGGCCAGCGTGCTTCCCACCCGGGCCAAGCAGGCCAACCTGGACCAACTCGCCAACCTGTTCGAACAGTTCGACGTGATCGGCCTGCAGGAAGCCGATGCCGGCAGCCTCCGCTCGGGCTTTCGCAACCAGACCCGCTACCTGGCCGAGGCCGCCGGAATGCCGTTCTGGAGCTACCAGCCGAACCGCCCCATCGGTCGCCTGGCGCACACCGCCAACGGACTGATCAGTCGCCTCGAACCGCAGGATGTACTGGATTACCCGCTGCCCGGCCGCGTGCCCGGCCGCGGCGTGATGCTGGCCAGCTTCCGCCAGGGCGACGAGACACTCGCGGTGGCCATCGCGCACCTTTCCCTGGGCACCCAGGCCCGGGCCCGGCAACTGGATTTCATCGCCGAGCTGCTGGAATCGTTCCCGCACGCCGTGCTCATGGGCGACCTCAACACCGATGCCGGCAGTCCCGAGATGCGCCGTCTGTTCCGGCGCACGCAACTGCAGCCACCGGTACAACCGACGCCGACATTCCCCAGCTGGCGGCCGCAACGCGCCATCGACCACATCCTCATCTCCGATGCGCTGTCGCTGGACAAGGTGTGGACGCTGGAACCGGCCTTCTCCGACCACCTGCCGCTCGCCGCGCAAATCACGCTTCCGGACAGCATGCGCACCATCGACCCGGCCAAACAGCTTTCCGCCTGACCTTCGGTTTCAAACACGGCATCCCGCTGGCGGGGCTCGAAGCCCTGATGGATGACTTGCCCGATCGGGTCGCCGGACAAGGCGCACAGGCGGAGGCAGGCCGGTCGCCTGTCGAGGCCATGCAACGCGGGACGATGCAGAGACGGGACAGTACGCTTGCGCTGGATTCGGTCGGGGCTTCCCTTACAATCCATCGCACAGGGGCTGCCCCAACCGGAGTCGAGCCTATGCCGCGCCGCCAGCCATCCATGCCACCCCGCCTCGCCACCTGCCTGATCCTGTGGCTGGTCTGCCTCGTGTCCAGCCTCGGCGTCGATGCCGCGCCGGTCTCGCCGGACCAGCAGCGCGCCGCTTTCAAACAGGCACTGGCCACGGCGCGGCATGGCGGTGACGCCTGGCGGGCACAGGCCTCGGCGCTGACGACCTACCCGCTGTATCCCTGGCTGGAGGCCGCCGCGCTCGAACACGACCTGCGCCGACTTTCGGTCGACCAGGTCCGCCACTACATCTCGCGCTATCCCGACCTGCTGCCGGCCACCGACCTGCGCAGCCGCTTCCTGCACGAACTGGCCCGACGCAAGGACTGGGCCGGCTTCCTGTCGCTGTACCAGGCCGGCCTGGGAAACTCGCTGACCTGCTGGGCCCTGCAGGCACGCCTGCACCAGGGCCAGACGCTGGATTTCGACACGGATCTGGCCGAACTGTGGAAGAGCCCGTCCCTGCCCAATTCCTGCGACCCGGTGCAGGCCTGGGCGCATCAACACGGCCTGCTGACGCCGGCACGGCTGTGGGCGCGCATCGACAGCGCCACCGAAGCCGGCCGTGGTGCCACGGTGGCATCACTGGCCCGCTGGCTGGACGGCACCGATCGTCGCCGTGCCGAGCACCTGGCCCAGGCACTGCGTGACCCGGCGGGCGCCGCGCGGGCGGCATCCGCATGGCCCGACGATGCGCGCAACCGCCAGGCGGCCACCCTGGCCATGACCGGCGTGGCGCGACGCAACAGCCGCCTTGCCGACCAGGTGTGGCCCGGGCTGCAGCAGCACTTCCGGTTCAGTACCGACCAGCGCCATCAAATCCAGGCGGCCATGGCCCTGTACGTGGCCACCGATTTCACCGACGACGCCCTGCAGCGCCTTGCCAACCTTCCGGCCGCCGCCCAGACCGATGCCACCCGCGCATGGCGCGTGCGCGTGGCCCTCGCCAAGCAGCGCTGGAAGGATGCACTGCAGGCACTGGACGCACTCGGCGAAGCACAAAAACAGGAAGGCGAATGGCGCTACCTGCGCGCCCGCGTGCTGGAGCAGTTGGGCCACCGGCGCAGCGCCAAAAAGCTGTATGCCAAACAGGCCGAACTGGCCACTTTCTACGGTTTTCTGGCCGCCGACCGCGCCGGATTGCCCTACGCGATCTGCCCGCGCCACCTGACCGCCGACACGACCCGCCAACAGGCCCTGCTGGCCCGGCCGGCACTGAACCGCGCGTTCGAACTGTATGCCGTGGACATGCTGCACGACGCGCGCCGGGTGTGGAATCGCGCCCTCGCCGACGCCGACGCATCGACCCGCCAGCAAGCCGCCGACCTGGCCTGGCAACGTGGATGGTACGACCGGGCCATCCGCACCTTCAGCCACGGCGACCTGATGCAACTGTACGAACAGCGCTTCCCGCTGGCGCGTCAGGACGGCGTCGCCGCGCAAGCCGCCGATGCCGGCATCGATCCGGCCTGGGCCTATGCCATCATCCGTGCCGAAAGCGCCTGGATGCCGGACGCGCGCTCCGGCGCCGACGCCCGCGGCCTGATGCAGCTGCTGCCCGCCACCGCGCGCATGGTGGCGCGCCGCCAAGGTATCGCCTACGACGGCGATCTGTACGATCCACGCACCAACATCGCCCTGGGCACACACTACCTCGCCCACGTGGCCGAACGCTACAGCGGAGCGCCCTACCTCGCGACGGCGGCCTACAACGCCGGGCCGGGACGCGTCGACCAGTGGCTGGCCGCGCGCGGCAACCTGCCGCCGGACTTGTTCGTGGCCACCATCCCTTTCCACGAGACCCGCAACTACGTGATGCGCGTGCTGGCCTACAGCGTGATCTACGATTGGCGCATGCACGGCAACGCCGTGGCCCTGACTGGCCGCCTCCCACGCTATGGCCAACCCTACCTGCCACCTGACGCGAGCACCCCGCGCAAGGACGTGAATTGTCCGGCGGCGGAGCAACGGCAAAACGCACGCTGAGGCCACGAAACGCAGGCCCGGCAAGGTGTTCGCCATGTCGGACCGTCGCGGTTGAAACCGCTCCCACAGGGGATCTCGAAAAACCGGGTACCCGACATCGATCTGTGGGAGCGGCTTCAGCCGCGATGGCGGGATCGCGACAACTGCCGCTCAGTCCGATGCCATGGCAAAATCGGCACATGCGCATCTATCTGGTAGGCGGCGCCGTCCGCGACAAATATCTCGGTCGTGAGGCCGCCGACCGCGACTGGGTGGTGGTCGGCGCCTCGCCCGACGACATGATCACCCGCGGCTACAAACCGGTCGGCAAGGATTTTCCGGTGTTCCTGCACCCCGAAACGGGTGAGGAATACGCCTTGGCACGCACCGAGCGCAAGCAGGGCCATGGCTATCACGGCTTCGTGTTCCACACCGGTGGCGAAGTCAGTCTCGAGGACGACTTGCAGCGGCGCGACCTGACCATCAACGCCATGGCCGAGGACGAAGAAGGGCGGCTGGTCGACCCGTTCGACGGCCATCACGATCTCGAAGCGCGATTGCTGCGGCATGTCTCGCCCGCCTTCGCCGAGGATCCAGTGCGCATCCTGCGCGTGGCGCGCTTCGCGGCACGTCTGGCGCCGCTGGGGTTCCGGGTGGCCGAGTCCACCATGGCCCTGATGCGCGATATGGTGGCGGCCGGCGAAGCCGACCACCTGGTCGCCGAGCGTGTCTGGCAGGAGACCCGGCGCGCCTTGGCCGAGCCGCGCCCGTCGGTGTTCGTGCAAACCCTGCGCGCCTGCGGCGCCTTGCGCGTTCTGCTCCCCGAGGTGGACGCCCTGTACGGCGTGCCGCAGCCCCCCCGGCACCACCCGGAAGTGGACACCGGTGTCCACGTCGAAATGGTGCTGGACATGGCCGCGCGACTGGCGCCGGGCGATGCCCTGGCCGGTTTTTGCGCGTTGACGCACGACCTCGGCAAGGCGCTGACGCCCGCCGACGTGCTGCCGCGCCACCTCATGCACGAGACGCGCGGTGTCGCCCCGCTGCGACAGCTGTGCGAACGTCTGCGCGTGCCCACCGAGTACCGCACGTTGGCCATCGCCGTATGTCGCCAGCACCTCAACGCCCACCGCGCGCTGGAACTGAAACCGGCCACGGTGTTGAAACTTCTCGAAAGCCTGGATGCGCTGCGCCGGCCGCAGCGCCTGGACACCTTTCTGATCGCCTGCGAAGCCGACAAACGCGGCCGCCAGGGCCATGCCGACAGCGCCTACCCGCAAGCCGACTACCTGCGCGCCGCCAGCCATGCCGCGGCCGCCGTCACCGCCGCGCCTTTCGTGGCCTCGGGGCTGCACGGCCCCGCCATCGGCGATGCCATGCGCCGCGCACGCATCCAGGCCATCACCCGGGTGAAACACCAGCTCGATCCCCCTCCGGTCTGAGTGGGCGGTGCCCGGACGCATTGGATTACTCCCTCTTTCCAACCCGATACCTGGACGGGCCCCACTTGGCACGGAAAGGTCGCGAAGAACCGGTTTCAGGCCGGTCCGGGATCTCGACTGGCGTATCGGCAAGCACGATCGCGGCCATGACCTTTCCCGCCAAGGCGATGAGGCATTCGAAAAACCGCACCTTTTTTGTGGGGCGGCCGACGCGGTCCCTGCAACGGGCACGGGGTTTCCTACCGTGCACTGTCCGGCAATGCCGGCTGCGCGGCCGGGGCAAAACGGATCTCGACCGGCTCACCCGGGCCACGAACCCGGATACGGAACGTATCCCGGTTCAACGCAAGGATATCGACCGGGTATCGCTGGCCTTCCTCGGTGATCGTCAAGTCGCCGTCCCGGTAACGCCACCTCCCGAACGCCGGCGTGGCATGCGGTGAGGCCATGACCAGCGTGCCGTCAGACAGAAACACCCGCAACGAACCAGGCGCCACTTGCGCCGACTCGGCCACGGTCCAGACCCGGTTGACGAACGTGGCCGGCACGGTGGCGGATTGCCCCGCACCGGCCGTATCCACCGGTCCGGCGGCTGGCGGGGGTTCGTGCGGCGTGCATGCGGAGATGATCGACAACGCGATCGCAAACCCTCCGGCAACCCATGCTGCTTTCAATGACTCCTCCTGACCGCGACAGCGGCAATGGCCGAACCCGCAACCGGACCGCGGATGCATTTCAAGAGCCGGCCGGCGCCCTGAAAACCGCCCGCGGCGCAGGTGGCGGCACGTCTGCTATCTTGCACGGCGAGCAGCACACTGAAAAGACACCTGCGTGCCCCGGCCGGAAACACCATGTCGCTGATCATACTGACTGCCCTGATACTTCTGGCCGCGCTGTGCGCCCTCATCCACCGGCGCCGCACGGCCGGCACCTTTCTCGGCCTGGCCGTGCTCTTGTTCGTGACCGAAGGGTGCGGACTGCTGCCGGCGATGCTGCTTCCCGGCCTGCAACACCGCTTCGCCGAACGTCCCGGGATCGCCTGGCAATCACGCAACGTCATCGTGCTGCTGGGTGCCGGTACACAACGTACCCCGGCCAACACGGTAGAACCCCCGTTGATCGCCAACGGACGCATTCTCGAAGCACTCGCCCTGTATCGCGACTGCAAGGCAAGCGGACACCAGTGCAAGATCGAAGTGAGCGGCGGCGATGCGCTGCACACCGGGATCCCTGAAGCCGCCGTTTATGGTGCGTTGCTGGAACGCCTGGGGGTTGCGTCCGGTGACCTGCTGCGGGAATCGCGCAGCATGAACACCTGGCAGAACGCCCGATTCAGTGCCGAACTGCTGCGCGACGGCCGTCCCCGGCAAATCATCCTGGTGTCATCCGCAGCCCACCTGTCCCGAGCCACCCTGTACTTCCGGCATTTCGGACTTGACGTCATTCCCGTACGCGCCGACTGGCTCGCCCCCCGTATCAGTCCGTGGCCCAACGGGTGGAACGTCGCCGCCACCGACATCGCGCTGCATGAGTACTTCGGCGTGTTGCAGTACCACTTCTACAATGCGATGGGCTGGAACACCAAGCCGGTCACGCCCGAACCATCCTGACACCACGGCGCCTGCCCCGGGACGGGCGACCACAGCAGTCCGGGGATGCCGAACGACACCGGCTCAACCGCCATGTAGCTTCGGCACGGGCCAGAGCCGAAGGGTGCCGGCGCGGACGATTGGGCGGCCCTCACAGCCGCGAACGGCGGTCGGAACGACGCAGGGCATCGGCGACAACCGTCTCGACATCCAGACCACGGGTCAGCAGCATGGCCTGGAAGCTCTCGCCCATCATGCCGGGCAGGGTCAGTTGCTTGACCTGCTGCGCCAGTTGATAGCGGCGCTTTTCGTCCTGCGCATGCGCATGCGCGTCGCCAAAGGCCTGCTCCAGGCCGCCGGCGACGAGGAACGGCGCCTGCGGCGCATAGGCGGCCAGTTCGAATCCGGCATGGTGGCCGGCTTCGGCCAGCGCGGTGAAATCGACAGACGCGGTGAGGTCCTGCAAACCCGGCCAGAAAAACGGGTCGGCGTGGGCGCGATGGCGATAGTGCGCGCGCAGGGTCCCGTCGCGGCGCTCGGGCCGGTAATACTCGTGGCGCGGATACCCGTAATCGACGAACAGCAGCATGCCGCGCTCCAGCGTACCGGCCACGGCATCCAGCCAGTACGGCAGTTGCGGCAGCACTTCCGAACGGTAGCCGTCGTCCAGTGGGCGCCCCAGCGATTTTTCGACATGACGCACGGCCGCCGCCACCAGGGGATCGGCCGGCCGGTCCTCGCGCGCCAGACGGCCGTCGTCGTCCACGATCACGTGTTCCTCGTGCACCTGACCGTCATGGATTGCGAAACGTGTGGTCGGCAAGGCGTCGATGACCTCGTTGGCGAACAGCACGCCATGCCACGGCTCGTGCGGCGGCCGATCCAGCCACTCCACGCGCGCGGCAAGATCCGCCGGCAGCGCCGCCTGCAGGCGCACGCGCTGACGTTCGCGCAGGTCGGCGCTGGGTTCGAGGATGCGGTAGCGCCGCGGCACCACACCGGCGCCATGCAGCGCCATCAGCACATCCTCGGCAAAGGCCCCGCTGCCGCCACCCAATTCCAGCATGTCGGCGCTGTCGCCCAATTCGCGCAGCGCCGGCAGCAAATGATTGGCCACGCAACGCGCGAACAGGTCGCCCAGTTCCGGCGCCGTGACGAAATCCCCCTCGGCGCCCAGCTTGGCGCTGCCGGCGCTGTAGTAACCCAGCCCCGGCGCGTACAGGCAGCATTCCATGAAACGCGCGAAGGACATCGGGCCACGCGCGGCGACCTCGTCGCGCAGCATGGCAAGCAGCCGCGCGGAATGGTCGCGGGCATCGGAATCCGGCTCGGGCAAGCGTGGTTGCATCGCAAATGACCGCTCAAAAAGCGACAGCATAGCCGATACGACGAGGCGGACCGGCCACCCGCGCCGTCTTATTTAGGAAGCTCTGATTGAATCCAGCGCAGGCGTCACTTGTCCTGTCTGTTCGCCAGAC
>CAZMKO010000043.1:0-20504 GCA_964566965.1 uncultured Rhodanobacteraceae bacterium | reverse complement strand
CTACATGCAATACATCGTGCCGGGCCTGGTGATGATGAGCGTCATCATGAACAGCTATGGCAACATCACCAGCTCCTTCTTCGGCGCCAAGTTCGGGCACTTCGTGGAGGAAATGCTGGTCTCGCCGATGCCCAACTGGGTGATCCTCACCGGCTATATCCTCGGTGCCATGGTGCGTGGCTTGTGCGTGGGCGCGGTGGTGCTGCTGATCGCACTGCTGTTCACACGCCTGGACATCGCCCATCCGCTGGTGATGCTGACCACGGCCATGCTGACCTCGGCGGTCTTCGCGCTGGCCGGGTTCGTCAACGCCGTGTTCGCACGCAAGTTCGACGACATCGCCATCATCCCCAACTTCGTGTTGACCCCGCTGATCTATCTGGGCGGCGTGTTTTATTCCATCAAGGACATCGGCCAGCCGTGGCAGGCGATGTCGCTGGCCAATCCCATCCTGTACACCGTCAACGCCTTCCGCTACGGCGTGCTGGGCATCAGCGACATCCGCCTGGAGATCGCCTACGCGGTGATGGTGCTGTTCGTGGTGCTGCTGGGCGGCTTCGGCATCTGGCTGCTGAAGCGCGGCGTGGGCATGCGCTCCTGAGTCCCGACGCCAGAAAATCGGCAAAACATCGCGGCCACGGGTCGCGATGTTTTACCGAAAGCCGCTCTGTCTCACCGATTCCCGAAGGGGATCTCGAAAAACCGGATTTTTGTGGGAGCGGCTTCAGCCGCGATAGCGGGATACCCGCAAGCACTGATCGCGGCTGAAGCCGCTCCCACAGATCGATGTCGAGTATCCAGTTTTTCGAGGGGCCCCGAAGCAGCACCTCAACTGACCCAAGACCTAAGACTCAAAGCCTAAAACTGAAAACGGCATCGCGGCCACCGGCCGCGATCACCCGCCATGCCCTTCGTCAAGGCACGTAGCGCAGTGTCAGCATGCCGGTGCGACCCGGCTGGTTGTAGTAGTACACCGTTTCGTAGTCGCGATCGAACACGTTGTCGACGCTGATCTCGCCTTGCCAGTGCGCCGCGAACTGCCAGCTGGCGCGCAGGTCCAGCGTGGCGTAGCCGCCCAGACGATGTACGTTGGCGGCATCGTCGTAACGATGGCCGAAGGCCTTGAACGTGGTGCCGACGCCGAAGTCGCCGATGCGACGGTCCAGGTCCACGCGCACGCTGCGCTCGAAACGGCGCGGCAACAGGTTGCCGTCATCCGGGCCGCCGTCGCGGTTTTCCGGCTTCTGCCAGGTGACGTTGGTGGCCCACGTCCAACCCTGCCAGTCGCCGCCGATTTCGCCGTCCACGCCGATGATGCGCGCCTTGCCGATGTTGCCGGGCGTGAACTGGCTGTCCAGCGCAATCAGGTCGTCGATGCGGTTCTTGTACACGCCGGCCTGCCAGTGCCAGTGCGCATGCCGCGCGGCAAGATCGATCTCGATGTTGCGTGATTTTTCCGGCTTCAGGTTCGGGTCGGCACTGGGCGCCGAGCCCGGGAAGGTCGGGTAGTACAGGTCGTTGAAGGTGGGTGCATGAAAAGCGGTGGCCCAGGAGGCGCTCAACACCAGGTCGTTGTCGAAATGGTAGCCCCAGGCGACGGCACCGGTGTTGTGGTTGCCGAACTGCTGGTTGTGGTCGCGGCGCGCCGACAACTGCAGTTCGTTGGCGCCGAAATGGCCCTGGTACTGGCCGAACACGCCGGTGTTGTCACGGCGGGTGCGCACGTAGGCGGTGTCGCTGTCGACTTTTTCGCGCTGCCAGTCGACACCCACGTTCAGCACCTGGCCCTCGGCCAGCGTGACGGTGTTGAGCCAGCCGGCCTGGTCGCGCGTGGAATCACCGTATCCGGTGTAGGTGCGATCGTGGAAATTGGTGGCCTTGTCCTCGCTGCGGCCGACGTTGAACGTCATCTTCCAGGCCTCCGTGGTCGGCACCGCGAGATGCACGCCCTCGACCTGCTGCGCATGACGGCTGTAGTTCTGGAAACTGCCGTCGTATTCCACGAAATTGGTCACGCGCATGATGTCGGCGGACAGCTCCACCCCATTGTCCCAGCGCCATCCACCGCCCAGCAGGCCGTTGTAGGCACGATAGCCGTCCTTGTCCGGCTCATTCGCGAAGCAGCCGGCGAACACCGTGCCGGCACCATCCCGGCAGCTGTTGATGCCACGCGTGTATTGGGCCCCCAGGCTGGCATTGAACCAGCCACGGTCGTTGCCGCCTGACAGGCCGACCCGCGCATCCCAGGTGTGCTGGGTGCCGCCGGAAATGCGCAGCGACGGCACCAGGCCCTCGCCGGTCTTGCCGCGGCGGGTGAAAATCTGCACCACACCGCCCACGGCATCGGACCCGTAAAGGGTCGAGCGGGGTCCGCGCACGATCTCGATGCGCTCGATCTGGTCCACCGGCAACTGTTCCCACGCCGCGGTGCCGCTGGAGGCCGATCCCATGCGCACGCCGTCGATCAGTACCAGCGTGTGCGACGAATTGGTGCCACGCATGAACACCGACGTGAGCTGTCCCAGGCCACCGCTGTTGCCGACACCGATGCCGGCACGACCATCCAGAAGATCGACCAGCGACGCCGGCTGCAGACGTTCGATATCGGCACGCGTGATGACGCTGACCGGCGCCAGCGTGTCAGCCACCGGCTGCTCCATGCGTGTCGCGGTGACCACCACAGGGTTGAGCGATGATGCCTGCAGCGGATCCGGGCTGGCAGCCAGGGCGGACGTGGAGACGGCGGCCAGCAAGGCCGCGCAAAGAAGCTTCTGTCGCATGAGCATGTCCTCGCCGCGCGCTCCCCGCGCACGGTCGATCGTGTCAAACAAAAAGCCATGCGGCAGGCGGCCGAGTCCGGCCCGACAGGCACCGGAGGGATCCGCCCCGCCCACCGCGAGGCCCACCATGGCATGCGACCCGACCGCATGCCGACATTCACCCGGGCCGGTCTCCGGACTCGCGGCCGGATCCATCGATCCCGGACCGGCGACCTTCCCGGCGTGTCACGCCAGTGGTCATGTGGCCGATCCGTGCAGGCCGAACCTGCATGCCGCCTACCGTTGCGGGGGCAGTGCCGGCATCACACCGGCTTCCCGTTTCATCGCGGTTTCCCGCGACACCCGAGGCGGCGCAAGGATAACCCATTTCGGCGTCACGGGCCGGACCTGGCGGATGCCGGCCACGAACGGCCCGGCAGTATCCCTGCCCGGCCAACCCCCTGATATCCCAAGACAACCATATTTTGCGTTGACGTCCCCAAAAAAACACCATATGTTGTGCACGTCGGTGCCCAACCCGTCGCGACTGGCGGTTGGACTGAAAAGGGAATCCGGTGCGAATCCGGAACTGCCCCGCAGCGGTAAGCGGAAACGAAATGCTTGTCAGGCACTGGGTCGCCGTACCCGGGAAGCCAAGCAAAGTAGGAGGGCGAAAGCCCGTGTCCGCAAAGTCCGAAGACCTGCCGACACACCGGGCCTGGCCCGGTCGCGGGATATGAGACACCCGTGGCCGATGCTGAACGCGCTGCCCGGTGCGGGTGGCCGCTTCCGCGGGGAGGCGCGTCGCTGCCGGGACCGTGTGCCCGGCGTGACGCGTACCGTGGAAGACCAAACCCCCAGGCCCTGCGCGCGGGAGCAGGAGTTTGTGTCAAGGAGCCGCCGCGTCGGCTGGCCTTCCCAGGGCCGCGCGGCAGCCCCCTTCGGGAGTCACGTCATGCAACCGCTCGATCTTCCCCTGGCCGCGTCCACCGACGCCGCCGATCCGTCCGCCACCACATCACCGTCACCCACCACACCGGCCACTGCCGGGGCATCGGTGCGCTCCGGCATCATCAAGCAAATCATCAAGCGTGATGGACGCCTGGAGCCCTATACGCCCAAAAAACTGAATACCTGGGGCCGCTGGGCGGCATCCACCATCGGCAGCAAGGCCGACTGGAGCAGCATCGTCATCAACGCGGTCAGCTCGATGCCGGAAACGGTGAGCAGCGCCGAGCTGCAGGAAAAACTGATCGCCAACTGCCTGGACAAGGAAACCTGGTCCTACTACCTGATGGCGGGTCGGCTGTACGCCTCGCACCTGCACAAGACCATTCACGGCCATACCATGCCAACGGTGCAGGTGCTGCACCGCAAGATGGCGCGCGACGGCATCATGGTCGCACTGGACTACGACGATGCCGAGTACGCCCTGGCGCAATCATTCATCGACCATGAACGCGACTACGACACGCCGTACTTCTCGCTGCACTACATCCGTCGCAAGTACAGCCTGCAGAACCGTACCGCGCGCCGTGAATACGAGACCCAGCAGTTCGTGTACATGCGCATGGCGATGGCCCTGGCCGAAGCCGCACCGCGGGCCACGCGCATGGAGCTGGTGCGACGCTTCTACGAGCAGTTCTCGCGCAAGACCATGTCCGCGCCCACACCCAACTACGTCAACCTCGGCACACGCCTGCGCGGCTTCGCCTCGTGCTGCCTGTACGTCACCGACGACAACGAATCGGCGTTGGCCATCGGCGACCACATCGCCTACCGCATGACCGCCGCCTCGGCCGGCATCGGCAGCCATCTCATCACCCGCAGCAAGGGCGACCCGGTACGCGGCGGCCTTATCGAGCACCAGGGCAAGCTGCCCTACTTCGCCTCGTTGGGCAAGGCCGTGCACGCCAACATGCAGGCCGGTCGCGGCGGTGCCTGCACCACGTACTACTCCGGTTTCGACCCCGAGGCCGAAGTGATCGCGCACCTGCGCAACCCGCGCAGCACCGAGGACCGCAAGAACCGCGACCTGCACTACGCGCTGGTGACCAACCGCCTGTTCGCCGAGAAGGTGGCCCGCAACGAGGATGCCTTCGCGTTCAACATCATGACCGCGCCGCGCCTGACCGAGCTGTTTTTCAGCGGCGATGCCGACGCGTTCCGGTGCGAATACGAACGGCTGGAGAAAGACCCATCGTTCGAAAAGCACTGGTTCAGCCCGCGCGAGCTGATCCTCACGTCCCTCAACGAAGCACTGGAGACCGGCGTGGCGTATCTGGCCAACATCGACGAGATGAATCGCCACACGCCATTCAAGGAGCCGATCCATTCCAGCAACCTGTGCCTGGAGATCAGCGAGCCCAACCGCGCCTATCAGGACATGCGCGACCTGTATGCCCACCGCGAGGTGGGTTTCATCACGGTCGAGGATAGTGAAACGCGACTGCACACATTCAACTTCAACGAAGCACTGACGCTGGACGACGGACGTCGCGTGTATGCCGGCGAGCTGGCGGTGCACGACAAGGTGCTTGACCATCCCGACGCCGGCACCTTGCGCGTGGCCGCCATCGTCGACACGCATGCCGAGCCGGAGGTGGCGCTGTGCTCCCTGGGGGCGATCGCCTGCGACAACATCGCCGAGGACGACGACGACGCCTACGCCGAGGCGATGTACCTGTCGCTGAAGATGATCGACTACTGCATCGAGCACACCCATTACGTGTTGCCGCACATCGGTGTCACGGCGCGCGCGCGCATGAACGCGGGCGTCGGCCTGATGGGTGTGGCCGCGCACATGGCGCGCAAGGGCCTGACCTTCGACACCCGCGCCGGCCGCGAAGAACTGCACCGCATCGCCGAGCGCCACATGTACCACGCCATCAAGGCCTCACTGCGCATCAGCCGCGAGCGCGGTACGGCACGCTGGATACACAAGACGCGCTGGCCCGACGGCTGGCTTCCGATCGACACCTACAACCGCAACGTCGACGAGCTGGGCGATTTTTCCTACCGCTATGACTGGGAGGCGCTGCGCGCCGAAATCATCGCCAACGGCGGCATCGGGCACTCCTGCCTGGTCGCGTTCATGCCCGGCGAATCGTCGTCCAAGGCGCTGGGTCAGCCCAACTCGATCTACCCGGTGCGCAATGCCACGCTGTCCAAGACCGACGGCAACGTCACCATCCGCTGGGCCGCCCCCGCCAGTGACGATCCGGACGTTGCCTACCAGTCGGCCTGGGACATCGCCGAGATCGACATGCTGAAGGCCTACGCCGTATTTCAGAAATTCGCCGACCAGGGCATCTCGGCCGACCTGTGGCGACGCATCCGCGACGACGACAAGGTCGGCAGCCGCGAACTGCTGAGCCACTATTTCGCGATGTTCAAGTACGGCATCAAGACGCGCTACTACTACAACTCCAACGTGGCCTCGGACAAATCGGTCAGCCACTCCGGAAGCATCAGCGATGCCCCCGCCACCTGCGAGTCGTGCTCGCTGTAACACGTATTTCGCATACCTGTGGGAGCGGCTTCAGCCGCGAAAACGGATGCCGGCGATCCACCGGCATCCGCCGACCGTCACGGAGATCATCAGTACCATGCTTCCCGAAAAAATCTTCAATACCGGCAAGGACGACTACGAGCGCCCTGCCATCATCCTCGGCAAGCAGCCGGGCCTGTTCGACACCATCAACAAGTCCTATCCGGCACTGTGGAAACTCTACAAGACGCTGAAGGGCCAGGATTGGGACGAGAACGAGTTCGACTACGCGCCCTGCAACGTGCAGTTCAAGTCCTGCGACAAGAACACCTACGACATGATGGTGAAGACGCTGGCCTGGCAATGGGAGGCCGACAGCGTCGCGGCGCGTTCCATCACCGGCGTGCTGGCCCCGGTGTGCACCTCCAGCGAAGCGTGGGCCGGCTGGGTCGAGATCACCCGCAACGAAATCGTGCACGCGGCCACCTACTCGGAAATCGTGCGCAACAGCTTCGACAACCCCGACGACATCCTGCGCGAGATCCTGGCCGTGCAGGAGGCCATGAGCCGCCTCAAGGTGGTCAGCGAGGTGTTCGACGAGGCCCTCAGGGTCAGCTACGACTACGCCCGCGGCGTGCGCGACAATGACCAGCACACCTACAACGCCATCTACCTGTTCATCGTGGCCATGCTGTGCATGGAACGCATCCAGTTCATGGCCTCGTTCGCGGTCACCTTCGGCATTTGCGAGGGTACCGGCCTGTTTCAGCCGATCGGAAAATCCATCCAGAAGATCGCCCAGGATGAATTCGAGGTGCACGTCCAATACGGCAAGGAAGTCCTGCGCGCGATGTACAAGACCGCACGTGGGCACACCGCTTTCGAGCAGTGCCGCGAACGCATCGTGGCCATGATCGACGAAGTCGACGCCAGCGAGGTGGCATGGACCGACTACGCCTTCTCGGAGGGGCGCGAGCTGACCGGCGTCACCCGTGAAATGATGATCGACTGGGTGCACTTCAGCGCCACCGACGTGGCCCGCTTCTTCGGCCTGGAGGAACAGGTGCATTTCCCGCTGGTCAACGCCAACCCGCTGAAATACATGGAAGCCTGGCTGGACATGAGCAAGATCCAGGCCTCCAACCAGGAAGAGGACACCGCCCAGTACAAGGTCGGCGTGATGCAGCGCGACGACCATGATGCGGTGTTCGAGGTGGATTTCTGAACATGCCAGGCCTCCGGTCATCGCGGCCATGGGCCGCTCCCACAGGGCTTGCCGGAAACTTCATCAAACCCTTGTGGGAGCGGCCCATGGCCGCGATGGCCGGCACACCCGGAAGTCCTCACGCTGCACCTTGCCCCCCGATTCCACCACGGCATTTCGTCCCGACCCGGAGCCCATCATGACTGTCACCGTCTATTCCAAGCCGCATTGCCCGCAATGCGATCGCACCAAACACGACCTGGACATCCTGGGCATCGATTATCGCAGCGTCGATCTCAGTCTGGACCGCGCTCAACGGGACCGGCTGGTCGCCGCCGGACACCGCCAGGCACCGGTGGTGGAAACCGATCACGGCACCTGGTCCGGTTACGACCAGGCCCGCATCCACGCGCTGGTCCCCGCATGACGCATCCGGATACGGCCCCGCGCGAAGCGGTGTTGATGGAAATGGTCTTTCCCCACCACACCAACCATCTCGGCACGCTGTTCGGCGGCCAGGCGCTGGCGTGGATGGACAAGGCCGCCTTCATCGCCGCCTCGCGCTACGCACGGCGCACCGTGGTCACCGGGCGCTCCGACCAGGCCGAGTTCCAGGTGCCGATCCGCCAAGGCCAGCTGGTCGAAGTGCGCGCGCGGGTGGTCGACGTGGGGCGCAGCTCGATGCAGGTGGAAGTGACGCTGACCGCCGAGGACATCCTCAGCGGCGACCGCCGCCTGTGCACGCAGGCACGTTTCGTGATGATCGCCCTGGATGCACATGGCAGCCCGACACGGGTGGCGGCGCCGGGAAACGGGTGAAGGGGCGCGGCCGGCATGGTTGATTGACAGGCGGCGGGAACGGACACCGAGGACCGCATGATCGGCATGCCATCGCGGCCATGGGCCGCTCCCACAAGGGTTTAAGGTGGTTCTGGACAAACCCTGTGGGAGGGGTTTCAACCCCGATTTCCGGAGTGGGCTGACATCCTGGCAAGCTCGGAGCCGTCGCGGCTGAAGCCGCTCCCACGAGGCCTATCCGGAGCTGCCTGAAACCCTGTGGGAGCGGCCCATGGCCGCGATCGATACTTGCGGGCATGTCCGCCAATACCGCGACACATGCCGATACGGAAGCCGGTCCGGGATACCCGCAACCCGCCTCAGCGATGCCGCCCCGAAGCGCAAACCCGGATCCCCGGCGTCACTCGTCGTCCGGCCGCGTGATCTTGAACTGGTGCGGCGGCTCGGCCCCTTTCAGGTAGCGCACGAAATAGTCCCAGCGCCGACGCGTGATGTAGTCGGTGTCCTTGCCGTAACCGTGGTGCTGGTTGGGCAGGATCAGCATGTCGAAGTCCTTGTTGGCCTTGATCAGCGCATCGACCACCAGATAGGTCTCGCCCACCGGCACGTTGTCGTCCATGGAACCGTGCACCAGCATCAGGTGCCCCTTGAGGTTCTTGGCGATGAGCTGGTTGGCCTGGTTGTCGTAGTTGGTGGTGCCGTCGTCGTTCTCGACCAGCAGACCCTGGTACTTCTCGCCCCAGTCGTTCTCGTAGTTGCGGTTGTCGTGGTTGCCGCTTTCGGCCCAGCCGACCTTGAAGAAGTCCGGGTAACGGAACAGGGCGTCGGCGGTGGCATTGCCGCCACCGGAATGGCCCCAGATGCCGACACGGTCCATGTCGATCCAGGTGTATTTCTTGCCCAGTTCCTTCAGGGCCGCCACCTGGTCGGGCAGGGTGTTGTCACCCATCTGGCCGTACCAGGTGTCGTGGAAGCTCTTGGTACGCCACGGGGTGCCCATGCCGTTGATCGCGACCACGACGAAGCCCAGCTCGGCCAGCGCCTGGTTGTCCCCGTGTGCGGGCAGGAAGCCGAAACTGCGCACGGAACCGGTCTGGGGGCCCGGGTAGATGTAGTCGATGACGGGGTATTTCCTGGACGGGTCGAAGTGGCTGGGCTTGAACATCAGGCCGTACAGCGTGGTCTTGCCGTCACGTGCCTTTACCGTGAACGGCTGCGGCGGCACCCAGCCAGCGGCTTTCAGACGCGTCAGGTCGGCCTTGGCCACGGTCGCCACCACATGCCCGTCGTCGGCCGCGCGCACCACCGTCACCGGTGCCGTGTCGGTGGTGGACCAGGTGTCCACGAACCAGGTGCCATCCGGCGACATCGTGACATGGTGGTCGGCGTTTTCCGGCGTCAGCAGCGTGGTCTTTCCGCTGTCGATGTCCACCTTCCACAGTTGCTTGTAATAGGGGTTGGTGCCCTTGCTGCGGCCGTTGCCGACGAACCAGATGGTGCGCGACTGGCGATCGACGTGGCGCACCTGCGCCACGTTGCCCGGCCCCTTGGTGATGGCACGCTCGCGCTTGCCGGTCTTCAGGTTGCGCAGGTACAGGTTGCCCCAGTCGGAACGCTCTGAGAACCAGATCGCCTCGCCCGAATCGGGAAGATACTGCCAATTGGTGCGGCCGCGCCCGGATTCGTAGAAGGTCTTGACGCTGTCGGTGAACACGTCACGCACCTTGCCGGTGACCGCGTCGGCCACACGGTAGGTGGAATGGCGGCGATCGCGCGAGGTGGTGACCAGGGCCAGGCTCTTGCCGTCCGGCGCCCACTTCACGTCGCTCCAGGTATTCGGCTCACCGCTGTCGCACGCCAGGGTGTCGCAGAGGCTGGAAAGACGCTGCTGCGGCGGCATGTCCAGCTTGGTCAGCTTGCCGCTGGTGACATCGACCACCACCGGCTCGATCATGAACACGTGCTTGTCACCGGGCAGCGGGTATTTCCACTGATGCAATTTCGGGTGTCCGACCCGGGTCTCGACCATGTACATGTCGCCGACCTGGCGTTGGTCCTGGCGATAGGTGGCAACCCGGCTCGAATCCGGCGACCAGCGCACGATGGCGCCATTGCCGTGGACCCAGCCGGCATTGAGCGTGGCGTAGCCGTAGTTTTCGCTGCCGTCGGTGGTGAGCTGCCGTTCCTCGCCGGTGTCCAGATCGCGCACCCAGAGGTTCCAGTCGCGCACGAACGCCTCGCGCTTGCCGTCGGGCGAGACCACACCCTCCTCGTCGCCCGGCTGGTGCTGAAGCGTGGACGCCCAGGTCACGCAGGTGCCGGAGGCCGTCTTGGCGTTCTTGTTGGCACCTTTTTCGCCGGCAGCGTCGCCGTGGTCCAGGTCGCACACGTAGTCGTCGCCGTGCCAGGTCACCTTGAGCCGGCCGTCGTCGAGGTAGTGAAAATCGCGGATACCCAGCTTCCCGGCCTTGACGGTCGGCGCCTGCTCGTCCCGCTTGCCGACATCGTCCCCGGCCTTCAACGCCGACAAGGCATGCGCCAGGGCGCTCTGGTCGAACGCCGGCTTGCTGCTGCCGGTGGCCGCGTCCATGACCTTGTAATGGTCGCCGTCCGCATCATGTTCGACATACCAGAAACGCGAATCGTCCAGCCAATGAACGTGGCTGACATCATGGTCGACCAGCGGCGCGGCATGGAAATACAGGGTGGATGCCGCGCGCGCATAATCGTCCGCCGTCACCGACGAGGCCGCCGCTGCCGTCGAACCCATGGCCAGGGCCGCCGCCACGGCCAGACGCTTGCCGTCGATCTTGATCGTCATGAAAACCTCTCCGCATCGTTGGCGCGTACGCCGCGCACCTATCCCTTCCAGCCTAAACCACGCCGCCAGGAACGACCCATGCCAAAAGGCACAGGCTGATACCGCCGTCCGACCCCACATCCCGCGCCCGGCCTACAATACCCGCATGAACACCCCCGAACACTCCCCGCTCGGCAAGGTCACGACCTACGCCAACCACTATGCGCCCGAGCTGCTGTTTCCCATCCCGCGTGCCCCCAAGCGTCGGGAACTGGGCCTGCAGGGTGCCCTGCCGTTCCACGGCGTGGACGTCTGGAACGCCTATGAACTGTCCTGGCTCGACCCCGCCGGCAAACCACATGTAGCCATGGCGACGTTCCGGATTCCGGCCGACTCGCCGAACATCGTCGAATCCAAGTCGTTCAAGCTGTACCTCAACAGCTTCGCCGGCGAGCGCCTGGAAAAGCCGGACCTCGTCACCCGCATGCGGCGCGACCTTTCCGCCGCCGCCGGCGCGCGGGTCGCCATGGACCTGATCCCGGCCTCGGGCTTCGCACGGCAACAACTGGCCGAGCCCGACGGCACGCTCATCGACGAGCAGACCATCGAGATCGATCATTACGGCCCACCGCGCGCGCAGTACCTGGCCGCGCATGGCGGCGACGTCGTCGACGAGACCTTGCTCTCGCACCTGCTGAAGTCCAACTGCCCGGTCACCGGACAACCCGACTGGGCCAGCGTACAGATCCGCTACACCGGGCCGCGCATCGACCGGGCCGGCCTGCTGCGCTACCTGGTCAGCTTCCGTGAACATGCCGAATTCCACGAACAGTGCGTGGAGCGCATCTTCACCGACATGATGCACCGCTGCCACCCCGACACCCTCAGTGTGTACGCCCGTTACACGCGACGCGGCGGTCTGGACATCAACCCGTTCCGGAGCACCGATGGCAACATGAAGCCGCCGGAAATGCGAAGCGCGCGACAATAGTTTCGGCACAAAAAAACGCACCGTTTTCCGGTGCGTTTTTTTGTGTGATGGCGCGCCCGACAGGATTCGAACCTGTGACCCTCGGCTTCGGAGGCCGATACTCTATCCAGCTGAGCTACGGGCGCTTTGTTTTTCATCGACTTACGGGCAAGTATCCCGCAAGCATTCGTCCCTGAAGTTTCTCCCCGGCCCAGCATCCCTGCTGGTCGTTCGGCAACTGCGACATGCCACCGGCATGTCGGTTCGCCTCACCCAGCTGAGCTACGGGCGCTTTGTTTTTCATCGACTTACGGGCAAGTATCCCGCAAGCATTCGTCCCTGAAGTTTCTCCCCGGCCCAGCATCCCTGCTGGTCGTTCGGCAACTGCGACATGCCACCGGCATGTCGGTTCGCCTCACCCAGCTGAGCTACGGGCGCTTTGTTTTGATCGTGGCGCGACATTCTAGCAGTATTGCTCCACGGCGCACGCCACCCGTCAAGGGCGTGCATTGTAGCCGATGGCCGCGCCATTCGTGGATATCTCGAACATCCCGACCGGATATCCCGGCACGCCTGTGCCGGCATCGACGAAAATTCGGGTTTTCGAGACTCTCTGCAGGAGCGGTCCATGGCCGCGATCCCCTCATTCGGCGCGGATGGCTTCGATGGGATCGAGGGCAGCGGCCTGGCGGGCCGGGTAGACGTTGAAGGCCAGGCCGATAACGGTGCAGGCGACGACCGAGGCCAGGATGGGCAGCGGGGCCCAGGCGACGTGCCAGCCGGCGAAGGCGGCGATGAGGTAGGCCAGGAGGGTGCCGAAAATCACGCCGGCGAGGGCGCCGGAAAGGCAGATCAGTACCGCCTCGCGCAGGAAACGCACGATGATGTCCTTGCGACGCGCGCCGATGGCCCGCAGCAAACCGATCTCACGCCGCCGCTCCAGCACGTTGGCGAGCATGATGTTCATGATGCCGATGCCGCCGACCAGCAGGCTGACACCGGCGATGGCGCCCATGACGATGGAAAAGATGCGCTGGGTTTTCTGGTGCTGATGGTAGAGCTGCTGCGGCACGATGATGCGCACGTCGTCGGCGCCGCCGTGCCGCCGCGACATCACCTCGCCCAGCACACGGGCGCTGGCGGCCAGACGTGACGGATCGTCGATGCGCAGCACGATGCGATCGACGGCATCTTCCATGGGCTGGAAGCGAAACCGGGCGCGGGCGCTGGCCAGGGGCACGAACACGCGGTGGCTGGCCCCACCCAGCGAAACGCCCTCGAACTTGCCCTGTCCCAGGTCGCGATCGGCCAGCACGCCGACCACGCGCAGCCAGACGTGGTTGACCTTGACCAGCCGACCCACGGCATGCCCCTGCGGAAACAATTCCGTGGCCGCCTGATGGCCCAGCACGGCCACGGCGGCCAGGGCCGCGCTGTCGTCCGGCGTGAACGCACGGCCCGCAGCCAGTGGCAACGAGGACAGCTCGAAATAGCCCGGGTCGACGCCGCTGGCACCGATGTCGCCACCGCCGGCATCGGAAAACACGGCATGGGCACGAATATGCTTTTGCGCGGCGAAGCGCTCCGCACCGGGCACCACCGCCACGGCGGCGCGGGCGTCGGCGCCGGTCAGGCCCAGGCTGTGCCGGCGCAGCTCCTTCAGCGCCTCCTCATCGCGCGGCGAGTCGGCCTCGATGATGATGTTGTTCAGGCCCAGCGTTTCCACCATGTGCAGCGCCTCGCGCCGGCTGCCCTCGCCCACGCCCTGCATCGCCACGATGGCGCCGACGCCGAAAATCAGCCCGAGCAGGGTGAGGAAGGTACGCAGTTTGCGTCGTGACAGTTCTTCCCACGCCTCGCGCCAGGGGGACAGGTTCATGACGCGCCCTCCCGCTCGGCATCGGCCAGCACCACGCGATCGCCCGGTTCCAAGCCCGACACGACCTCGCTGCGCGCCGGTCCACGCGCACCCAGGGTGACGTCACGCCAGGTCGGCTTGCCGTGCTCGAGCACGCGCACGCGTACCGTGTCGCCGTGCGTGTCCAGGGCCAGGTTGGGCACGCTCAGCACCGCGTCGGCATCGGCCAGCACGATGCGTGCATGAAAAAGCATGCCCGGCATCCAGCCCTGGTCCGCCGCCGCACCGGCCGGCAAAGGGACCTTTACGGCCAGATACTTGACCGGGCTTTGCCGCGATACCGGCGAGGCCGTCGCGGCCACCCACGAGACCTTGGCGGTGACCGACGCTTCCGGCGCCCCCAGCGGATGCAGTTGTACCGGCAACCCGGGCCGTATGCCCTGCGCCTGCACCTGCGGCACCCGCAGGAGCACCTGCATGTCGGCCAGATCCGGCAGTTCCGCAAACGGTCGCCCGGCGAAGATGGCCGCGCCGACGCGCGGCTTCTGCCCGCTCCAGTCGGCCTTGAGCATCACGATGCCGTCATGCGGGGCGCGCAGCACCAGCGCATCCAGGTCGTCACGCGCCTGCCGCGTCTTCAGGGCCAGCGTGGCATGCCGGGCATCGACCACGCCCAGCTCGGCCTTGCCGCGTACACCGGACTGGCGCTTGCGCCACTGGAGGATGCCCTGACGGGTGTCCAGGTAATGTTTGTCCTGGATCGCATCCAGGATCTGGTTGCGCGCCACCGCCGCGATGGTGGCATGGGCGTAGCGCTCGGCAATGGCCAGTTGCGAGGCGACCTGGGCCAGATCCACGCGCAGCTGGCCGCGGGTCTGCTCGACATCGGCCTGCTTGCCCTCGCGTTCGAGACGGTTGCGGGTGACGTCGATCACCGCCTCGGCCAGATCCTGCTTGCTCTGCTGGGCGCTGAACCGGGCCACCACGTCGCCCTTGGCAACCCGGCTTCCATCGGGAACCACCGCCGCCACCTGACGTTGCGAAAACGACGGCCCCGGCACCGTGAGCGACGTGGACGCCGCCGCCTTGAGCTGTCCCTCGGCTTCCACACCGATATTCAGCGGCGCGGGCTGGACCACCACTGTCACCGCGCCGGAGGTCGACGCGCCGCCACAAGCGGCCAGCATGCAGGGTACAGCCATGAACAGCAGCGACAGCCGCAGACGCAACCTCATGTCGGTGTCTCCGGTGTGGGCGGAATATCCACACGCACCGAGCGGCCGGGCCGGAGCGACACCCCGGACTTGTCCAGCGCGATGTCCAGGTCGATCACCGGCACCGGTTCACTGCCGGACTTGCTGTGCACGTTGCGGCCGATGGCGGCGATGTGCCCGTCCAGCGTGCGACTGCTGCCGCCACTGAGCACCACGCGCACCGCCTGGCCCTGGCGCACATACGGCAGGTCGCGCTCGGGCAGTTCGGCCTTGATGGCCAGGGTATCCATGTCCGGCATGTTGCCGACGCCGAGGCCGAAAAACACCTGGTCGCCGACATCGGTCTTGCTGCCATCGAACGACACGTGGTGCAGGAACAGGCCGTCACGCGGCGCGCGGATGGTGAGCCGCCCCATGGACGCCTGCATGCGCTCGACCTGGCGCTGTCGTTGCGCCACCCCGGCGTCGGCCTCCTCGACCTGGGCCCTGCGCGACGCGGCGGCCACTCTGGCGCGACGTTCGTTCAGGGCGACGACGCGACGCGTGCTGTCGCGGTCGATGACCAGCTTCTTGTATTCGATGCCGGGCAGATATTGCTTGGGCTGGCCGGCCTTGCGCCGCGCCTTGTCGGCGTCGGCCCGGGCCTTGACAACAGCCAGTTCGGCACTGCGCTCGTCATCGGCCAGCTTCAACCGCAACTGGTCGCGGGCGCGCTGCTTTTCCGCCAGTTCGCTCTGTTTGGCAGGCAGGTCCGTGGCCAAGCTGCCGGCCGCGAACGTGACCAGCGCATCGCCTTTCTTCACCTGGCTGCCGTCCGACGCCATCTGTGTGATGTTGAGCTGCCAGAGACCGGGTATTTTCGGCGCGGCGGCGTTCCAGGAACGGCGCGCCACCACCTCGCCGGCGGCGCGCAGCGTGCCGGCCGCCGGCGCTGCCGCCACGGAGACGGTGTCGGCCGTGGCATCGGAACCGGTGTCGACCCGGGCACTCATGCCCGGCAGCAGATCCAACTGTTGCGCCGCCGCGTCCAGGCGCACGTCGACGCGGTAATAATGCCCGCTACCCCATTCGGACTTGTCCTGGGCGGCGCTGCTGATGGCCTGGATGTGCCCGCCCACGTGCACACCGGGCAGGGCATCGAACGAGACCCGCACCGCCTGGCCTTCCTCCAGGCCCGCGCGATCGGGCTGCAGCGCGAAGGCACGCACACTGTAATGGCTTGCGCCGCCCACCACCTCGCCCACCTGGGTGCCGGGGAACGTGGTGGAACCCTCGCGAAAACGCCCCGGCGCGGCACCGAAAAAGGTCATGCTCTGGAATCCGTGCACCACCACGCCGGCTTGCCGGGCGCGCACCGTGGCCGACTGCACTTGCCCTTCATAGAAGGTCTTTTCCAGCGTCTGCTTGCGCAGGTCCAGTTCGCCATCGCGGCGTTGGCGCCCGACGGCGGCACGCGCCGCCCGCAGCTCGTCGCGCTTGAGCGCCGCGTCGCGCTTGCTGCTTTTCCAGGTGCCCTGATAGCGGTCGTAATCCAGCGCGGTGATGATGTCGCGGGGAATGCCGGCATCCACTTCGGCCTTGGCGCGCTCCGCCTCGGCCTGCTCCAACGCCAGCTCGGCGTCGATCACCTTCAGTTGCAACTCGGCCAGTTCCTTGGCATGCGTGGCGCGGGCCAGGGCGATCTTGTCCTCCAGCGTGTCCAGCTGACCCGACGCGGCACTGGCATCGATGCGCAACACCGCATCGCCCTTGTCCACGCGGGTGCCGTCGGGCACGTAGAAATGCAGCGTCACCGGCGAGGTCAGCGACGGCGGCACCAGGATCGCCTGCGCGCCCTGCGAGCGCACGCTGCCGGTCAGCACCGCCGCCACGGCTGGCGCGCCCGCCAGTACCAGCATGGCCGACACCAGGCCCGCGACCCTAGCGTGCACTGTCATGCTCCACCCGGCCGTCACGCAGATGGATCTGCCGCTCGGCATGCCGTGCCACGTCGCCGTCGTGCGTGACCATGACCACGGTCTGGCCCTGCGCATGCACTTCGTCGATCAGGCCCAGCACGTCGGCCGCGCTTTTCGAGTCGAGGTTGCCGGTGGGTTCGTCGGCCAGCAGCAGGGCCGGACGCATCAGCAGGGCACGGGCGATGGCCACGCGCTGCATCTGCCCGCCGGAAAGCTGGCCGGGCCGGTGGTCCAGGCGTTGCGACAGGCCCATGCGGTCCAGCAGTTCGCGGGCGCGCGAGGTCAATGCCTCTTGCGGCTGGCGCGCGAAGCGGCCCGGCAGGAGGACGTTTTCCAACACGGTGAGACGCGGCAGCAGATGAAACGACTGGAACACGAAACCGATCCGCCGGTTGCGAAAGTCGCTGGCGCGTTCGTCGTCGAAGGTGGACACGTCGGTGCCGTCCAGGCAGTAGCGTCCCGCATCCGGACGATCCAGGCAGCCCAGGATGTTGAGCAGTGTGGACTTGCCCGAGCCGGATGGCCCGACGATCGCGGCAAACTGCCCACGCGGCACCTCCAGGCTCACGCCAGCCAGCGCATGTACCTGCTGTCCCCCGACACGGTAATGGCGCCGCAACCCCTCCAGTCCGACCAACCGGCTTTCCCCTCGTATCCCTTCAGCGTGTGAACATAGCGTTTCGCGGCCGGCATGGCAATGCGATGAGACCTACCCCGATCGCGGCCATGGGCCGCTCCCACAGGGCTTGCCTGGAATTTCATGAAACCCATGCAGGAGGGACTTCAGCCCCGATGGTCTGGGTGGACCAAGACCTTGGAAAGAGCGGAGCCATCGCGACGGAAGCCGCCCCCACAGGGGGGGTGTGGAATCTCCAGAGTACCTTGTGGGAGGGCTTCAGTGCCGACGGTTAGTGGCACTCCGCGCCTCACTTCGGCGCATACAATTGCGACAAATAATCCGGCTTGCCCTTGATGCGCTCAAGGCTGGGATACTTCGGCCCCTCGTGGTAATCCACCTTGAGGGTCTGGTAACCGTCGAAGTTCTTCACCAGCAACTCGATGGACTTGTCGTTGCCTTTGGCATCCTTGATGGCTTGCTTCATCGCGTCCGGGCTGTATTCGGTACCGTTGACGGAGATGATCCGCATGCCCTGGGACAGGCCGGCCTGGAATGCCGGGCCGTTCCAGCGCACGTCATTGAGCTTGCCGTCCTTGGAGCCGCTGAAGCCCACCGACCAGGTGAAGTCACCGGAGCGGCCCTTCATCATGGCCTTCAGGGCCTCGTCCGGCTCACTGGTGTAGACCAGTTTCCAGCCTTCCAGCGCCAGCCCGTCGGCCAGGTTGCCGTGGCCGTCCAGGCGCTCGCGCAGGAAGCTCTTCCAGTCATTCGGCGCGATCTTGTTCAAGGTGTCGACCACGTCTTCGAAGGTGTAGGTGTTGATGTCCCAGGCCCCCGGATTCATGCCGAAGAAGGCCTTGGCGAAGTCGTCCAGCGAGTGCTTGTTGCCGGTCAGCTGGCGGATCTTGCCGTCCACCGCCAGCCAGATCATCTGGCCGCCGGAATAATAGTCCTCGCTGCCCTGCCAGTTGCGCCAGGGGCGCGGCGCGCGCTGGGCGATGGTGGGGTCGTTGGTGGTGTCCTGGATGTTGCGCCAGCTCTGGAAGCCGGGCCGGTTCATGTCGTAATTGGCGGCCACGTAGGCCAGCTTGGCGAAACCGGTCTTGGTGTCTTCCATGCCCGCACGCACGGCAATGACGTTGCCGTAGAACTGGGTCTGGCCTTCGTACACCCACATCAACTGGTCGTTCATGGGCACGTTGAAGTTGGGTGTGGCATGCAGCTTGCCGCGGCGGTACTTGCCGTTCCAGGAGTGGTTGAACTCGTGGCTCAGCAGGTCATTGGGACGGGTCAGGCGCCAGTCGGTGAAGAAATCCGCGCCGCGGCCGTTCTCGCTGGAACGCGAATGTTCCAGGCCCTTGCCGCTCATCTTGTCCGACAGCGAGAACAGGAATTCGTAGTGGTCGAAATGGTAGGCGCCGTAGAGCTTGCCCATCTGCTCCACGATGCCCTTGAGCGCCTTCAACTGCTCGTCGTTCACGTCCAGGTCCGACATGCGGTCGCCGACCAGGCTCATGTGCACCGGCGGCGAGGCGTCACCGGTCAGGTCCAGGCGCTTGTAGTATTTGCCGGCGTACAGCGGCGAGTCGATGAGGTTGAGGTAGTCGATGGGCTTGAAAGTGACGGTGTTGCCGCTGCGGCCGGCCACCTCCAGCGCACTGCCCAGTTGCCAGCCCTCGGGCAACGTCACGCTGGCGCGTGCCTGGATGCGGCTGGCGTAGTAGCCGGCCGGATACAGCGACACCTTTTCCCAGGACAAGTCCATCATTTCCGGGGTCATGCGGATCGGCCCCTGGCCGTGATTCTGCGCGGCCAGGAACTGGAACTTCACGTCCAGGCGGGTCACGCCCTCGGGCACGTCCACCTTGAAGGCATAGACGTTGTAGGGGTCACGCGTCCAGGTGATGCGCTGGCCGTCGCTGCCGTGAATGGTGAGGCCGGCCATCTGCTTGATCGGGCCGCTGGGGCGGTGGTGGCCGGGAATCCACTCCGGGTACAGCAGGTAGATCGACTTGCCGGCCTCGACCGGAATGGTCTCGTGCACGTTGAAGATGCGCCGCGTCACGTCGGTGGCATCGACATGAATGTCCAGGGTGCCGGGGTAGACCACGTCCTGCGGCGCCGGCTGGTTGATGCCCACATACGGCGTGGTATCCGTGGTGTCGGCCCGGGCCACGCTCATCGGCGCCGTGCCCACGGTCACCGCCATGAGGGCCGAGGCGAGCAATGTCTTGGTCATGTGATGTCTCCAGTGAAAACGAGGGGGCGGATGCGCGAACCGCCCGGGCAGGATGCCCGGGCGGCGGGTGTGGCCGGTGGCCAGGTCATTTCTTGGTGGCGTACAGCTGGGACAGGTAATCCGGGGTTCCCTTGATGCGCACCAGGCTCGGGTACTTCATGCCATCGTGGTAGTCGACATGCAAGGTCTTGTAGTGGTCGAAATCCTTGACCTGCAGTTCGATGGGTTTGTCGTTGCCCTTGGCGTCCTTGATGGCCTGCTTCATCGCGTCCGGGCTGTACTCGTTGCCGTTGACGGCGACGATCGTCATACCCGGCGACAGACCGGCCTTGAAGGCGGGACCGTTCCAACGCACGTCGTACAGCTCGCCGTCGCTCGATCCCATGAAGCCGATCGAATACGTGAAGTTGCCGCTGCTGCGCTTGTTGCTCATGGCCTTGTGGCCTTCATCCGGTTCGCTGGTGTAGACCAGCTTCCAGCCTTCCAGCTTCAAGCCCTCGGCCAGGTTGCCGTGGCCGTCCAGACGTTCGCGCAGGAAGGTCTTCCAGTCATTCGGCGCGATCTTGTTCAGGGTGTCGACCACGTCCTCGAAGGT
>CAZMKO010000042.1:0-20712 GCA_964566965.1 uncultured Rhodanobacteraceae bacterium | reverse complement strand
GCTGCGCCATCAGCACCATGGCCTCGTAGCAGGCGCTGTCGCCGTGCGGGTGGTACTTGCCGATGACGTCGCCGACGGTGCGCGCGGATTTCTTGGGTTTGGCACCGGCGGCCAGGCCCAGTTCGCTCATGGCGTAGATGATGCGTCGCTGCACCGGCTTCAGGCCGTCGCCGACGAAGGGCAGGGCGCGGTCCAGCACCACGTACATGGAGTAGTCGAGATAGGCCCGCTCGGCGTATTCGCGCAGCGGAATCTGTTCGTAGTTGGCTTGCAGGTTCATCGAAAAAGTGTCAATGGCTGTGTGGTGTGATGAGAGATGTATGCGCTTAGTGGTTGCGGGCGGACTCAGTACTTTGCGAATGGCAAAGGGTTGCATTGCAATTTGGTGTGCAGGTTGCTGTAAGCGATTTGTATAAAAATACTAATAAATATTTAACGGTATCATTGATTTGTGGTGTTTGTGGGTATAGGGTAAGACTAAGCGTCGCGATTGTTCAGGCTGTACAGGGTCAGATGGAAATTAAGTGTCAAGGGTTGATGAAGGTATTGAGAAATGAAAATTCTCAAATTTCTTTTTTTGGCAATATTGCTTCTGTCTCCGGCTGCTCGTGCTGAGCGTATCCAACGCGCCCCATTGAAAATATCATGTGTGGAGAAAAACGGTAATATAATTGTAAATTTTCACGCTTTCTCATTGCCAGATAAGGTCATTGTTAAGGGTCCTGCAGGGGAAGTTTATAATTTAAATAAAAATAATTATACGAAATTTAACAAAAAAAGAAATAACTATATTATAATAAAAACGCATAACTTGTACAATAAATCAATTTTCAAGAATTCCGGTTTATATAAGTTTACTTTCTCGGATCCAGTTCGAGTCGCATATGAGCAGCCTAATATTTTGCGCTGCGATGTTGTTGTTGATTCATGGTTACGGTGAGATTATTGGAGGATTTGTGATGAACGTTGATGATCTACTTTCTAAAGGTGAGAACAAGATTAAAGATCATGAACTTTTGTTCTTGACGGGTGTCGTTTGTGAGGATACAGATGTGTCGCGATTCCGCATATATCCGATACCTAACAACCATCGTCGCTATATGATTTTAGAGAGGTCTTCCGTTGTTGGCGGCTTGTATGAATTGACTTCAAACGAAATGGAAGATCTTGGTTTTTTAGGAGAGCAGGTCCATAAGGTTACACTGCGGGTTGGTACTCCTCTTGACTTTGTAAGTATCGAAAAACACAAGCTTGGTGAAACAATGTCATCTGAGAGTTTTGATCAAAAGAAACTCGAAATGGCTGGTAAGCAGAATGGTGGAGGGCGACGACAAGGAAGTAATAATCCGAATTTGATATGTGCTCCTACTGGGGGGTGTGCCAGTTATCCTTGTTGCTCAAGTAATTTGCCTGAACATCCTTGTTTATGTGATTCTTGTTGCGTTGCGTAGTTTTTGTTAGCTGCACTTGGATGTGAGGTGAATGTAATTTCATATCCTAATATTTTATTCATATTGTTTCTTCCTCCTGGCCTTGAGCATGGGTAATTAAAGGTCATTTTAATATCCGGCTGAAAGAGCCGTTCGTCATTAACTTGTGTTCTCTGTTGTGACGGGAATGCTAACTCACTCGGTTACTCGGTGAGGTGCGGTGGTTTCTGCTGGTACAGGCGACGATGCACTTGTCGTACGGTGTGAGTCACGATGCCGAGACGTTGCAATTGTGCCTGCACGCGGTCGGGGCCGGCCAGATGCGCCGCACCGACGGCGACGAACACGGTGCCCGGCCGGTCATGCATGAGGGTGGCGATATCCTGCGCCCATTGGCGGTTGCGGTCCACCAGCAGGGTCTCGTAGAGGGCTTTGGATTGCTTCTGCATCTGCTCGGCCATCAGGCTGGCGATGTGCTGCGTGTCGCCGTCGAGCCAGGCGTCCACGATGGCACTGAGTTCGGCCCTGGCGTGGGCGAAATCATGCAGGGTCGAGCGCAACAGGGCCAGTTGCACCGATTCGGGCAGGTCGGCGAGGATGCGGATCTGCCGTTCGGCGGTTTCCAGACCGTGGATCGGCTTGCCGGCCTTCTTCATGCGCGCCTGCAGCAGCTTGTCCACGCCCAGTTCCGGATCCATGCCGGCCTTCAGCAACGGCGCCACCGACAGGGTCAGGGCGGCCAGCCACGGCTTCATGGGTTGCAATGCGGCTTTGCCACCCGGCAGCCCGGCCTGCACGGCGGCCTTGGCCAGCAGGGTGTTCTCGCTGTCGCTGAGCTTGTTCGAAAGCGGGTGCGCCGGATCCAGGCCGTAGCGCAGTACCAGTCCCTGCATGGTGCCCTTGTCGGTCTCGTCGGCGGGCACTTCGACATACAGCGCGTCGCTGGCCTCCAGTGCCTTGTCCAGGGCGGGGAAATGCCAGTCGATGTGGTCGGAAAGGATATGCACGGTGCCGAACAGGTACACCGTGGTGTCGGCGTCGCGGGCCACCCACAAAGCCGGATGTGCCGAGACCGGCAGGCTGGCCGGGATCAGACATAAACAGACCAGGGCAACCCGTTGCCACCATGGCCACCGGGCCGTGCGAATTCGGTGTCGGTGTTTCATCGTGGCACGCGGTAGCCGCCGGGCACGCCGTCGGGGCTGAGAGTGAGTTGCCAGAGTTGGTCGCGGCGGCAGCGGAAGATGGCGGCCGAGCAGGCCAGGTAGAAGTGCCACATGCGACGGAAGCGTTCGTCGTAGGTTTTCGACAGCTCCGGCCAGGCCGCGTCGAAGTTGGCGGTCCAGGCGGTGAGGGTGCGGTCGTAGTCGGCGCCGAAGTTGTGCCAGTCTTCGACCACGAACAGGTTTTCCAGGGCCGCCGTGACCTGGCTGGCGGCCGGAATCATGGAGTTGGGGAAGATGTATTTCTCGATCCACGGGTCCGGCTGCGAGGGCGTGCCGTTGCTGCCGATGCAGTGCAGCACCGACAGACCGTCCGGCTTCAGACAGCGCCGTGCCACCTCGAAATAGCTGCGGTAGTTCTTGTGTCCGACGTGCTCGAACATGCCGATGGAGTAGACCGCGTCGAAGGTTTCGTCCAGTTCGCGGTAATCTTGAAGGCGGATCTCCACCGGCAACCCTTTGCAGAGTTCGCGCGCGAATTCGGCTTGCTCCTGCGAGACGGTCACGCCGACACCCTCCACGCCGTAGCGCTCGGCGGCAAACTTCAACGCCTCGCCCCAGCCGCAGCCGATGTCCAGCACGCGCTGGCCGCGTTGCAGCCGCAGCTTGCGGCAGACCAGGTCCAGCTTGGCTTCCTGCGCGTCGTCCACGTTGTCGGCCTCCGCCCAGTAGCCACACGAATACACCAGGCGCTTGCCCAGCATGGCCTCGAACAGGTCGTTGCCCAGGTCGTAGTGGGCTTCGCCGACTTCGAAGGCATGGTTGCCGCGTTGCATGTTGAGGTAGCGGGCTTTGAGGTGGGCGACCAGGGTGTCGAGGTTTTTCAGTTTCTCGTCCAGGTGGGCGCCCAGGATGCGGGTGAAGAAACCCGGCAGGTCGTCCACATCCCACCAGCCGTCCATGTAGCTTTCACCCAGGCCCAGCGAGCCGTGCGCGAACACGCGGGAGTACAGTCGTTCATCGTGAACCCGGAGGTCGGTCGGAGCGTCGCCGTTGATGTGGATGCCGGCTTGTTCCAGCAAGGTTTTCGCGCGTATCTTCAGCGAGTCCTGACTCACGATGCCTCCTCATGGGATTCCGGGGGGTGGAAAAATGCCGGACCGGCCGGCGGGCATGTCATGTGTCCTCGGGCGGACCTCCGGTGATGCCCTGGCGAATCCGGGTGAGTGTGTACGGAAGGGTGATGCCGGCGTCTCCGAGGCGGCCGACAAAACTCTCCGCGTCGGTCTCGGGCACGATGAATTCGGTCATCAGCGGCAATGTTCCGGCCAGTTCGAAGAACGTTTCCTCGTGCATGACGCCGTGGCGCCCGAACCCGGCCACGGCCCGGAATGCCGAGCCGCCGGACAAACCGTGCCGCCGGGCTTCCTCGAGCAGCCATTCGTGCATGGGCATGCCCTGGTGGCGCGAGTCCTCGCGCATGAACAAGCGCAGGCTGACGCCGCGGACTTCACTGGGAGCGGGATGGTTGTCCATGTTTCACCATTCAAGCGCGCAACAGGGCGCGAATCAAGCCAAGGCCGAGCAAGGTTGCCGCCAGCGTGCCGGCGAGATGCATGCCGACGTGGGCCGCGAACCAGCCGTACTGCTGGCGCAGCACCAGGGTGATCGCTTCCCCGGAAAACGTGGAAAAGGTGGTCAGGCCCCCCAGGAAGCCCGTGCCGATGAACAGCCGCCATGGCGGCGTGAGGTTCTGGTAATGGGCGAACGCGCCCAGCGCCAGGCCCATCAGAAACCCGCCCAGCAGGT
This sequence comes from uncultured Rhodanobacteraceae bacterium, assembly GCA_964566965.1. Classification (GTDB taxonomy): domain Bacteria; phylum Pseudomonadota; class Gammaproteobacteria; order Xanthomonadales; family Rhodanobacteraceae; genus Oleiagrimonas. The sequence continues at coordinate 16,310 of CAZMKO010000042.1, read as the reverse complement.
TGGCGGCCAGGGTGCCCAGCGGCAGGGTGGGGAACAGTGGATTGAGCAGCGTGCCCAGCCCCCAGCGCAGCCACGCCCCCAATGCGGCGCCCAGTCCCACGGCGAATACGGCAGTCACACCCATGCACAAACTCCTGGCAATCCACGAACGCGATCCGTCCCTGCGGCACGGACCGGGGAATGCAGGCATCATCAGCCGGACAGCGGGTGCCGCCGGCGGTTCACCACGGGGGCGGGAGGCATGCCATCTCCCGGGACACGACGCGCCCGACCGGATCATTCGATCCGACTTGGGCCACGTCTATTCCGGCCATCAGATTAGCCGAATCACGAGGCCTCGTGCCAGAGAGGTTTTCATTTTCAGAGAAAACAACAAGTTCCATAACCTCATGGGGTGTATTCATTTTCCATACATGTACATGACGTAGACAGCGGCGGTGGTTTGACGTGATGGCAAATGCTGCGTCAGCATGGCCGACGTGCATGGTCGATGGCGGGTTTTCCGCGTGTCGACGGCTTCCCGGTCCGGCTGGACGGGGTGTCCGGATCGGCAATTCCGTGCCGTTTGTCCACATTCAAACAGAGGCGACATGAAAAACATTTCCCTGACGCTCGTATCTTCCACCTTGCTGGCTTTCGGCGCCGCTGGTGCGGCGCAGGCGCAAACGGCGCCCCAGCAGCAAGGCCAGCCGCCGGCCCAGCAACAACAGGCTCAACCGCAGCAGCAACAGCAACAGATGCCGGCGCCGGAACCGGCATCGGCCGACCAGATCGCCAAGTGCGACAAGATCGCCAATTCGGTGATGACTTCGATGAAGAGCAAGGACTTCAAGGGCGCCACCAGCAACTTCGACGACGAGCTCAAACCGATGCTTCCCGCCGACAAGTTGCAGGAAGGCTGGGATTCGCTGGTCGACAAGTTTGGTCAGCCCAAGTCCATCGGTCATGCCAGCGAAGGTCGCCAGATCCAGGGCTACACGGTGGTTCTGCTGCCGATGCAGTTCGAGAAGGGACCGATGGGTGCCCAGGTGGCGTGTTCCAGCAAGGGCAAGGTCGCTTCGCTGCGCATCGGTGCCATGCAGGACGGCGGCGGCCAGGGCGGCGGCGCTTCGTCCAAGTCGTGATGTTTCCGCCCGGTGCCGCGGCGCCGGGCTCTCGCGACATGTCAGCGGCCCGGCCCATGCCGGGCCGTTTCATTGCTGTGGGGCGGCGGGGCGGCCGGAAACAGGTAGGTCAGCCGGTGGTTGTCGGCAGTAGACCGCGGGTTTGCAACCAGTGCCGGGCCTCGGCGGCATCGTCCCGGAACCAGGCGCGCGCGGAGCCGAGCCGGAAGGTGTAGCCCCAGGCGTCCATGTCGGCCATCAGCCGGGCGCTGCCCACGCCGGCGAGTTGCGCGGCCAGCACGATCTGCAGGTAGCACACGGCATCCTCCTCCTCGATGGAGTCGGTGGCGTCGGTATGCACGGCGGCGCGGCGCGCCGGTGGCAGTACGATGAGATGGCAGGCCTCGTGCAGCAGCGAATGCACGGGGGTGTCGGCACGCGCGTAGACATGGCTGCCGATGATGCCCGCTTCGGGCTCGCCCCAGTAGCTGCCGGGGATGGCGGCTCCGTCAGCGACACGGTGCAGGGCCAGGTCATGCGTGGCCAGCAGACGCGACGCGGCCGTGAAATCGATGTCGGCCACGCGCAGAACGGTCGCATCCGGAGTGATGGCAGGGGCGGTGGACATGGAGAAACGGTATGGACGTGACGATCTGCGGCACGGAGCACGTGGTCCACGTCCGCCGGGCCGCGGGGTTGGTGACAAGGCGCCGCTCAGGCGTCGGCCTTGGCGTCCTCGTTGTCGGGTAGCGCCACCGAAAGTTCCAGCAATTCCTGACCGCCCTCGCTCTCGAGGTTGATCTGCACGGCCTCGGGGTCGACATGCACGTACTTGCGGATCACTTCCAGCAGCTCGCTGCGCAACAGGGGCAGGTAGTCGGGGCCGCCACGGGTGCCGCGTTCCTGCGCCACGATGATGCGCAGGCGTTCACGGGCGATGTTGGCGGTGTTTTGCGGCTTGCCGCGTAGGAAATCAAGGATGCCCATGAATCAACCTCCGAACATGCGCTTGAACAGCCCCTTCTTGGGCGCGTCGAGAAAACGCAGTGCCCGGTCTTCCCCCATCAGCCGGGCCACGGCATCGCTGTAGGCATGCCCGGCATGGGCCTGCTCGTCGAGGATGACAGGAACACCGGCGTTGGACGCGGCCAACACCTGTTGCGATTCGGGAATGACGCCGAGGACGCTGATGCCGAGAATTTCCTCCACGTCCTTGACGCTGAGCATCTCGCCGGCTTCCACGCGTGCCGGGTTGTAGCGCGTGAGCAACAGATGCTGCTTCACGTCACCGTCGCCGCGCTCGGCATGGCGGGTCTTGCTGGCCAGCAAGCCGAGGATGCGGTCGGAATCGCGCACCGAGGAGACCTCGGGGTTGACCACCACCACGGCGTGGTCGGCCAGGTACATGGCCAGATGGGCGCCCTTTTCAATGCCGGCCGGCGAGTCACAGACGATGTAGTCGAAGCCGTCGGCGGCCAGTTCGTCCAGGACCTTTTCCACGCCTTCCTGGGTGAGGGCATCCTTGTCGCGGGTCTGCGAGGCGGCCAGCACGTACAGGTTGTCGAAACGCTTGTCGCGGATCAGCGCCTGCTTGAGGGTGGCGTCGCCGCTGATGACGTTGACGAAGTCATACACGACACGTCGTTCGCAGCCCATGATGAGGTCGAGATTGCGCAGACCGACATCGAAGTCGATGACGGCGGTTTTTTTGCCGGCTTTCGCCAGGCCCGTGGCCAGCGATGCGCTGGTGGTGGTCTTGCCGACCCCACCCTTGCCGGAGGTGACGACGATGATTTGTGCCAAGGTGAATCTCCGTGTGTCCGTGGTGACCCTGCGCGGATCGGGCTGGTGCAGGGCGGGTCTTGTCCGGAATGTTGCCGTTTTACATGATCGGGCGTTTACAGTTTGTCAATCAAGAGTTTGTCGCCGTCGAGGCGGCACTGGACCGAGGCGCCGGCGAGATCGTCGGGGATGCTCTCGAAAACACGATAGTGGCCGGCGATGGAGATCAGTTCCGGCCGGAAGTCGGTGCAGAAGATGCGGGTGTCGGTGTCGCCCTGCGCCCCGGCCAGGGCGCGCCCGCGCAGGGTGCCGTACACGTGGATCGATCCGTCGGCGATGACCTCGGCGCCATTGGCCACGCCGGCGGTGATGACCAGGTCGCGGTCGCGCGCGTAAACCTGCTGACCGGAACGGATGGCCTGGGTGTGTTGCAGCGCCAGCAATCCGGGAGCAGGGGGCGATGTTTCCTGCGCGGGCGCCGCCGCCGTCGTCGCCGTCGCGGGTGCCGCGGCCACGGCCTGGCGTTCCAGCGCCTCGCGGAACTTGGCGATCACCGGCAGGCCCATGCGCTGGGCCAGCGCGTCGGTCTGGCTGTCGCCGTAGGCGAGCCCGACCGGCAGCATGCCCGCGGCACGCACGGCCTCCAGCAGGGCATCCACGGTGCCGTCGTCGGGCAGGGTCGACAAGTGGCTGAGGTCCATGACCACGGCGGTGCGCTCGAACATCTGCGGCGCGGCCATGACGCGGCGTTCCAGATCGGTGCACAGGGCGGCCGGATTGGCCTCGCGCACGCGCACGCACGCCAGTCCGACCTGCCCGAAGCGCACGTCGCAGGGCGTTTCGCCGCCCGTCGTCACCGCGCTCATGCGCAGTGGCTGCCGGTCATGGCGGGGTTGTCGCGGTGTGCCGCTCCGGGCAGGCGCTGGCGCAGCCACGGTACGTCGGGCAACTGCTCCTCGCTGCCATAATGGCCGCGCACGAAGGCGTGGCTGTCCAGGTTTTTGCTGAGCAGACCCACGTGGCGATCCGGGCCGACCATCTGCTGGCCGACCTCGTTGAAGCCGTAGGTGCCGTGGAACAGCACGGCCACATCGTCACGCGGTTCCAGCACCACCGCGCAGGTGAGCATCGGAACGCGTGGCTCGGCGTAGCTCTGCACGTCCGAATAGAACACGCGGCCCAGGCCGTGGCGGCGGTAGGCATTGGCCACGACGATGCGGTCGATGTAGGCAAAGCGTTCGTAGCGCTGGCGGAACCAGATGAAGTTTTCGCCGTCGTGGTCGGCGTTTTCGCGCAGCGCGATCAGGAAGCCGGCCAGGTGACCGTCGATCTCGGCAACGCGAAAATAATCGGCGATCTCGTAGAACTGCTTCAGCTGGGTGCCGTCCATGGGTGAGATACCGCCATGGGCGGCATTGTTCAACGCCAGGACGGCATCCAGGTCGTGCCTGCGCACGTCACGGATGGCCAGAACCATTCGTTTGTACTCCAGATTTGCGGGGGGCGAAGGCCGTCCTCGCGGACGGTCGCTGTCTGCGTCGCATTATGCCATGTCCCCGCGCCGGTTCGGTTAAATGCGCGTTGCCGGATGCCGATGTCGGGCATGACTTATGCCTGTGTTGCGCCGGCCGGACGTCAGCCTATGATGCGGGCATGGCACGGCCTTATTTCACCCACATCCGCCTGCTGCGCTATGCGGCGTTTTTCGCCTACCTGTGCGTGGGCGTGCCGCTGGTGACGAGCTGGGCGGTGGAACGCCTGACCGAGCTGGACCGCTCCAGCCTGGCGTTGCTGCTGTGGTCGGTGTGCTACGTGCTGTTCGGCCTGGTGTACTGGTTGCTGACCCACCGCCTGGGATCGCGCCGCTACTGGGCCCTGAAGCTGCTCGGCCTGACCGTGATGACCGGCGCGGCGCTGGCCATCGGCTGGTACAGCCACAGCGGCCTGTCGGCCCTGTTGATGGTGGTCATCTCGGTGGTCCTGCCGTGGCTGCTGCCGTTGCCGCTGGGGGTGGCCTGGATGGTCATCCAGAACCTGGCGCTGGTGCCGGTGTTCGCCAGTTTTCCGGAGTTCGAATCCGGGCTGGCCGGGGTCGGCAAGGCGTTGCTGCAGGTGGCACTCTATCTGGGCACCTCGGCGCTGATGTTCGTCACCTCCATGATCGCCAGCCAGCAGGCCGAGGAGCGCGAGCGCCAGCGTCTGCTCAACGCGGAACTGCGCGCCACCCGGGCGTTGCTGGCCGAATCCAGCCGCATCGCCGAGCGCATCCGCATCGCGCGCGAGCTTCATGATCTGGTCGGACACCATCTCACCGCCCTGACCTTGAATCTGGAGGTCGCCAGCCACCTCGTCGACGGACCGGCGGCCGAACACGTGCGCCGTGCCCAGGCCACGGCCAAGCATTTGCTGGCCGACGTGCGCGAGGTGGTCACCGAGATGCGCCAGGATGATGCCCTGGACCTCACCCAGGCGTTGCGGGGGCTGATCGAGGGGGTGCCGGCCCTGGCCGTGCATCTGGATCTGCCGCCGCGCTTCGCGGTGGAAGACCCGCGTCGCGCCCAGGTGCTGCTGCGCTGCGTGCAGGAGATCATCACCAACACGGTACGCCACGCGCGGGCGCGCAACCTTTGGTTGCGTTTCGAGCGTGTCGAGGGGCATGAATTGCACATGTCCTCGCGTGACGACGGCCGCGGCGCGCCGCACCTGAAGCTGGGCAATGGCCTGGTCGGCATGCGCGAGCGGCTGGCCGAATTCGGCGGACGACTCACCATCGATGCGCGGCGCAGCGACGGCTTCGCGCTCGACGCCTGGTTGCCGCTGGCACCGGAAGTGGGGTTTGCCAGCGACGTGCCCGGTCCGGCCGCGGTGCCGGTGGCGCCTGAAACGATCGATGTCCACCCCGACCCAAGGGAAATCCCATGATTTCAGTCTGTCTGGTCGATGACCAAACCATCGTGCGGCAGGGGATTCGATCCCTGCTGGATCTGGCCGACGACATCCATGTCGTGGCCGAATGCGCCGACGGTGCCCAGGCGGTGGCCACGGTGCCGCAGCTGAAGCCCGACGTCATGCTGCTGGATCTGCGCATGCCGGAGATGAGCGGCATCGAGGTGCTGCAGGCACTGAACCTGCGCGGGGCACTTCCGCCCACCGTGATCCTGACCACGTTCGACGACGACCAACTGGTGCTGGCCGGTCTCAAGGCCGGCGCGCGCGGCTACCTGCTCAAGGACGTGTCGCTGGAGCAACTGGTGGAGGCGGTGCGCACGGTCGCCGAGGGCGGCTCGCTGGTGGCGCCGGCCGTCACCCAACGCCTGCTGGCCGGGGTCGATCGCATCCAGAACCAGTTCACCAGCCTGGAGCAGCCCGATCCGCTGACCGGGCGCGAAACGGAGATACTGCGGCTGCTGGCGGGCGGCTACAGCAACAAGGAAATTGCCAATTCGCTGCACGTGGCCGAGGGAACGGTGAAAAACCACGTATCCAACATCCTGTCCAAACTAGGCGTGCGCGACCGCACTCGCGCGGTCCTGAAAGCACTGGAGCTGGGTATCGTCTGATCCCGGCCCCGGCGCGTCGGCGACCGGTGCCGGCGGCGGTCATTTCCCGGGCGCGCAGGCCGATGCACAATTCCCACTAGCCCGATGGCCATTGAACCAGTACCATCATTTCCTTCATTGTCGCGCATGGGCTGCCCGTGCGTGGTTTGCCCCCGGGGGCGCCCGGACGTTGAATACGTCATGGTGCTTCACGAAAAGACGTTCGGAGACTGCTGCAAATGACACGTCTGCTTGAATTAATCGTTGCCCTGGTCATCGTGGCCGTACTGGCCCTGGTCGTGGGTGTGCTGCTGCCTTCCTCGGGACACATCGACCGTTCCACCGAGGTCAGCAAGGACATTCGCCACGTCTACGATGTCTTTGACAACTTCCGCCGCTTCCCCAATTACAGCGGCCTGCGGTCGTTCGATCCGAATGCCAAGTACGAACAGTCCAACGACAAATGGTACGGGCCCGGTTCCAGCATCAGCTGGACCGGCAACAAGGAAGCGGGCAGCGGCAAGCTGACCGTCGCTTCCGCCGAACCGGATTTCGACAAGGTCGAGGATGCCGGTGAAGCCACCATCGTGTGGGACCTGGAAAACGACTGGCACGGCACCAACAAGCATTTCACCATCAAGATGAAGCGCACCGGCCGCTCGCAGAAGCTGGTCAAGATCGACTGGGCCTACGACGTCGACTACGGCTGGAACCTGGTCAACCGGTATTCCGGCCTGTACATCAACGGTCGTCCCGACACCGTGATCAAGTACAGCCTCGAGAATCTCGAGAACATGCTGGCCAGCATCCCGAACGTGGACTACAGCGACCTGGCGCCGAAGATCGTGGACACGCCGGAGCAGCCGGTGCTGCTGGTGTCGACCACCTCCAAGCGCAACCTGACCGAGCTGGACGCCGCTTCGGACTCGGCCATGCAGCGCATCCAGGACGCGATGAAAAAGCTGGGCGTGAAACAGGCCGGCCCACGCATCCGCATCACCACCAACTACGGTGACCAGAACTATTCCTTCGACGTGGCCGTGCCGATCGACACCGACACCGTCAAGCTGGACGGCGAGGAATACACGTTCACCAAGCCCGACCCGGCCAAGGCCGAAGCCGCCGCCGGTGCCTCTGCAGCGGCAGAGGGCAGCGTGGCCGCCGCCGGCAGTGCCGCTCCGGCCGAGGCCGGCAGCGCGGGCAAGGCGGGCAAGTCCGGCGACAAGGAAGCCGGGCCCAAGCCGGGCACGCTCGACGAGCAGGGTCGCCTGATCATCGACGGCAAGGTGCGCGGTCTGATGGCCTTTGGTGGCAAGGCGCTGGAGGCGGTGTGGTATGGCTCGCCGGCCGGCGTTCCGGCCACCCGCAAGAGCCTGCAGGCCTATGCCATGACGCACGGTTATCCGTACAACACCACGGATGCCGGCATGCGCATGTACGATCGTCAGACCCGCGCCGAGGGCAGCAAGAACGACGACGGCGACGAGGTGGCCTACGACGAGCAGGCCTTCAAGGTATACCTGCCGTTGAAGGACTCGCCCGAGCAGACGCCGGAGCAGGCCGCCGGCATCGACGTGGAAGACCCGTACGCCCACACCGACGATGAAGACGGCGACGACGGTGAGCCGGCGTCCGCCGGCACCTCCCCGTCGGTGGCGTCCAGCAGCGCCGCGCCGGCCGAGGCCGCCAGCGCCGAGTGACGTTCACCCGCGCGTCAGAAAAAACCCCGCCCGATGGCGGGGTTTTTTCTGCGCCGGCTGTCGGCCACGGGGCCCGTGGTGGTCGCATGGATACGCTTCTTGCCGGCGCCGCGCTTGTGTAGACTGGGCCGAACCGGAAGGCACACGCACGCGCGGCGGGTGCCGCCACACATTGAGGCAGGCCAGGCATGAATCGCGGTCGTCGGGATGATTGAAACCGAACAACTTACCCGTCGTTACGGCGCGCTGACCGCGGTCGACCAGCTGTCGTTCCGTGCCGAGCCGGGCCAGGTGCTGGGATTGCTCGGACCCAACGGGGCCGGCAAGTCGACCGCGATGCGGATGATCGCCGGGTTTCTGACGCCGACCTCGGGCTGCGCCCGGGTGTGTGGGCACGACGTGCAACGCGAGCCGCTCAAGGCCCGGCAGGCGCTGGGGTATCTTCCCGAGGGCGCGCCCAGCTACGATGAATTGACGGTGCGCGAGTTCCTGCGCTTCATGGCCCGGATGCGCGGACTGAAAGGGGAGGCGGCCTGGGGCGGTTTCGACCGCGTGGTCGAAAAATTGCAGCTGGAAGATGTGGTCGGACAGGCCATCGGTACGTTGTCCAAGGGGTTTCGCCGCCGCGTCGGGCTGGCCCAGGCCATCATCCACGACCCGCGCGCCCTTATGCTCGACGAGCCCACCGACGGCCTCGATCCGAACCAGAAACAGCAGGTGCGTGCCCTGATCGACGCCATGGCGCGGGACCGCACCATCCTGATCTCCACCCACCTGCTGGAAGAAGTGCATGCCCTGTGCTCCCGCGTGGTGATCATCGCCCACGGCCGCCTGCTGGTGGATGCCACGCCCAACGAACTGGAAATGCGCTCGCGCTACCACGGGGCGGTGTCCTTCAGCGCACCGGGGGGCGGCGTGGCGCGGCGCATGCTCGAGCGTCTGGACGAGGCGGCGGCCGTCGAGGTCGACCCTTGGGACGGGCGCATCACGGTGTTCCCGAAACCCGGCCGTCGGCTGCTGGAGCCGGTGCAGGCGCTGCTGCGCGAACAGGGCCTGGAAGTGTCCGAGTTGCAGCTGGAGCGCGGGCGTCTGGACGAGGTGTTTCGGGATATCACCACCGCCCCCGGAGTGTCGGCATGAATGCCATCCTGGCGGTGATGCAGCGCGAGCTGCGCAGTTACTTCGTCACCCCGCTGGCATGGGTGTTCAGCGTGATTTTCCTGATTCTCGCCGGCGTGCTCACCTTTTATCTCGGCGATTTCTACGCCCGCGGCCAGGCCGATCTGCAGCCGTTCTTCGAATTTCATCCGTGGTTGTACCTGTTGCTGGTACCTGGGTTGTGCATGCAGATGTGGGCCGAGGAACGCAAACGCGGCACCATCGAGCTGCTGCTGACGCTGCCGGTCACCGCCGCCCAGGCGATGCTGGGCAAGTTTCTTGCCGCCTGGCTGTTCGTGGCGCTGGTGTTGGCGTTGACCTTTCCGATCTGGTGGACGGTCAACTACCTCGGTGATCCCGACAACGGCATCATTCTGGCCGGTTACCTGGGCAGCTGGTTGATGGCCGGGGCCTATATCGCGGTCGGCTGCTGCATGTCGACCCTGACGCGCAGCCAGGTGGTGGCGTTCATCCTCACCGTGGCGGTGTGTTTCGTGCTGTTGATGGCGGGCCAGCCGATGGTGATGGACAGCGCCGCGGGCATGCTGCCACCGGCACTGGCGCGCATCGTGGGCACCCTGAGTTTCATGGAACATTTTGCGGCCATCGCGCGCGGCGTGCTGGATGTGCGCGACGTGTTCTTTTTCGTTGCCAGCATCGTGTTCTGGCTGCTCGCCGGCGTGATCCTGCTGGATTTGCGGAGGGCCAACTGAGATGCGCCGACCAATCTGGCGACCGTGGATGGCGGTGTCGGCACTGTGCCTGCTGGCGGTGATGTTCGTGGCGGCGGTGGCAGGTGTCAGCCAGTGGTCGCGTGCCCCGCGCATCGACCTGACCGAGGATGGCCTGTACACGCTTTCGCCGGGTACCCAGCACATCATCGCCGATCTCGACGAGCCGATCCGCCTGACGCTGTATTTTTCGCACCATGCCACGCGCGACCTGCCCAAGTTGCGCAGCTACGACCAGCGCGTGCGCGAGATGCTGCACGAAATGGTGGCCCGTTCGCACGGGCGCATCCGCTTGAAGATCGTCGACCCGGTGCCGTATTCGGATGACGAGGACCGCGCCTTCGGTGCCGGCCTGACCGCGATGCCGGGGGGCAGCAACGGCGAGCGTGTGTTCTTCGGCCTGGTCGGGCACAACGGGCGCGACGAGCACCTTTCGATTCCGTTCTTCGACCCCAACGAGGAGGCGTTTCTCGAATACAGCATCGCCAAGCTGCTGTACGAGCTGAACATGCAGCGCAAGCCGCGGGTGGACATCATCAGCAGCCTGCCCATCGCTGGCGATCCGGTCAGCAGTGCGCCGCCGTGGGCGATCATGCGCCAGCTCAAGCAGCTGTTCGACATCCACATGCTGGATCCCTCCGAGGTCACGCGGATCGATGAGGACGTGGAGACCTTGATGGTGATCCATCCCAAGGACTTGTCCGACGACGCGTTGTACGCCATCGACCAGTACGTGCTGCGCGGCGGCCACTTGCTGGTGTTCGTCGACCCGGACGCGGAGATGGACGCGCGCCAGGTGGGCTCGCTGACCGGCAACGTCGCCGGCAGCCATTCATCGATGCCGCGCCTGTTTCAAGCCTGGGGCGTGCAGTTCGACCCCGACCGGGTGGTATTGGACCGGTCCCTGGCGTTGTCCATCGCCGTCAACACCGGTGCCGCCCCGATGCGCCATCCCGCGATGCTGGGCTTGACCGCGAAAGACCTGAACCAGCATTCGGTGATCACCGCCAACCTGCGCAACATCGACCTGTCCAGCAGCGGTCATTTCGAGCTGACCACCGACACCCGCTCGCGCCTGAAGCCGCTGGCACAGACCAGTGGCGACGCGATGTCCGTGCCGGCGGCCGAAGTGCGCCTCAACGTGGATCCCGGCAAGCTGTTCGACGACTACCATCCCAGCGGCGAACACTACGTGCTGGCGGCCCTGCTGCAGGGCACGTTCCATACCGCGTTTCCGGCGCGCATGGGCGGTCTGCACCAGGCCGACAAGCCCAACGAGATCGCGCTGGTGGCCGATACCGACCTGTTGTCGGACCGCATGTGGGTGCAGCCGGCGCCGTTCCTGGGCGAGCAGTTGTTGAGCGCGTTCGCCGGCAACGGCGATTTCGTCAACAACATCATCGATTACCTGAGCGGTTCGTCGGCCCTGATATCGATCCGCGGGCGGGCCACCTCGCAGCGGCCGTTCGAGCGGGTGCAGTTGATGCGTCGTGCCGCCGACGAGCAGTTCCACAGCAAGGAGCAGGAACTGGAGCGGGAACTGATGGCCACCGAAAAGCGCCTGGCCCGGTTGCAACCGGGCCAGCATGCCGACGACACCGAGTTGCGCAAGGAAATCGACCGCAACATCGAGCGCAAGCTGGAAATCCGCAAGCAGCTCCGCGACGTGCAGCATCGCCTGGACGCGGAGATCGACCGCCTCGGCAACCGGCTGAAGTTCATCAACACCCTGCTGGTGCCGTTGTTGTTGGTGGTGTTCGGCATCGGCTACGGGCAATGGCGTTCACGTCGCCATCGCCGGCGGCGACGCTGATCAATCCGTGTCGCCGCCCCCGGGGCCCGGGAAGCCCGGTGCCCCGCACGCGGTCGGTGTCGTGGCGGTACCGTCTCGGCCGGGGCCGAGGTTTGCGGATGCTGTTCAGGGCTCGCGGAGCATCCCGCGTACCGTGTCCAGATCGCCGTCGTTGTGCCGCGGTGTGATGCCGAGCAGATGCGCCATCAGCGGATACACGTCCACGTTGGGGAAGGCCGGCACCACCTTGTCCTTGGCGAATGCCGGACCGTGGGCGATGAACAGGGCACGCATGTTCGGGTCGGTGTTGTCGTAGCCGTGGTTGCCGCTGGACAGGGGGTATTTGCGGTGCGCCAGATAGTCGCTGCTGCTGATTTGCCAGCCGTCGTCGGCCAGGCAGTCCAGGGGCGGAATGCGCGGATGGGTCCCGTAATGGAAACGTGCCGGGATGTCCTCCTTGCGCCAGCAGGTCATGTGCGGGTGCGGCGCAAGCAGTTTGGCGGCCACCTCGTCGGCATGGCCTGGCTTGGGCGTGACACCGGCCAGGATACCCATGGCCACCACGTGCACGTGGTCCAGGTCGATCACCTTGTCCAGCAGGACCACTTGTTTCGGGGGCGTCGAGGCCATGCCGTGGTCGGATACCACGATGATGTTCATGTGCTTGAACAGTTTGCGTTTTTTCAGCCCTTTCAGCAGCCGCTCCAGGGCCGCGTCGACGTGCTCGATCGCGGCGTCCACTTCGGCCGTGTCGGGGCCGTAGCGGTGACCGGCATGGTCGACGTCGTCGAAGTACAGGGTCAGGAAATCGGGGCGCTCGTCCTCGGGCAGGTCCAGCCAGCCGAGCACCTTGTCGACGCGCTCGTCGGCGGTGACCTTGCCGTCGTAAGGCAGCCAATGGTCGGGCCGGTGGCCGTGGATTTCGGCCTCCGAGCCGGGCCAGAACATGGTGGCGGTGGTCAGGCCGTCCTTGTCGGCCGTGACCCAGATCGGTTCGCCGCCGTCCCACCAGCGGCCGTCGCGCACCGCCTCGCTGCGACCCAGTGAAAACTTGCCCAGCGCCGGGTCGAACATGGTGTTGTTGATGATGCCGTGGTGGTCCGGGTACAGGCCGGTCACCAAGGTGTAATGATTGGGGAACGTCAGCGACGGGAACGACGGCTGCATCCATTCGGCGCGCACGCCGCCCTCGGCCAGGGCGTCCAGAGTCGGGGACTTGTCGCGCTCCAGGTAGTTGGCGCGAAACCCGTCGATCGAAATCAGCAGCAGTGGCGGGTGCTGGCCGTGGGGGCCGGCCGGACCGCGCACGCCATGGCCGGCACAGCCGGCCAAAACGGTAACGAGAAGGGCGCCGAGAAGGTATCGGATAATCCGGGACATCGGGTATTCCTTGCAAAGTACCGGTGTATGATGAAGCACAGTCATGACAATTTCACATGTCAAATGGGCCACGCTGGCAGGCGTTGCCGTATACGCGGTGATGCCATGGGCGTGCGCCGCAACGCACGCGGCGCCGCAGGCCGTCACGCAGCCCACGCCCATGCAGCGTGCGCAGCAGCGGAGCCGGGCGCAGGACTTGCAGCAGAAAAAACAGACCCGTCGCCTGCAGCGTGACCAGGCGCGACGTACCCAGGACACGGCGCGCCGGCCCTACAAGGACCAGCCCGCGTTGCAGAAGCGCATGAAGCGGGCCAGCGACGTGCGCCAGAAGCAATCGCGTGATGCCGACCGGGACCTCGATCGCCGTCTGCGCAAGGCGCGCCGGCCGCAGCCCGTGCAGTCGGCACCGTCCCCGGCCTCCAGCAGCTCCTGACCGCACCGCAGCACGGCAACGTGTCCGGATCGGCCGTCGCATGCTGCCCGATTCCGGGCCGGCATGGTGGAGGCGCGGGGCCGCTGGCGTCATAATCGGGGATTCGATGCCAACCGGAGCCTGTTCATGACCGCACCCACGCGCAAAGACGCCAGCCGCACCATCCAGCCGTCCACGGGCACGGAGTTGTCCTGCAAGAGTTGGCTGACCGAGGCGCCGTACCGCATGATCCAGCACAACCTGGCACCGGACGTGGCCGAGAACCCGGCCGAACTGGTGGTCTACGGCGGCATCGGGCGTGCGGCGCGCAACTGGGAATGCTTCGACGCCATCCTGAAAGCCCTGCGTGAGTTGAACGACGACGAGACGCTGCTGGTGCAGTCCGGCAAGCCGGTCGGCGTGTTCCCGACGCATCCGGATGCGCCGCGCGTGCTGATCGCCAATTCCAACCTGGTGCCGGCCTGGGCCACCTGGGAGCACTTCCACGAGCTGGACAAGAAAGGCCTGATGATGTTCGGCCAGATGACCGCCGGTTCGTGGATCTACATCGGCAGCCAGGGCATCGTGCAGGGCACCTACGAAACCTTCGTCGAGATGGGCCGCCAGAGCTACGGCGGCGACCTGAAAGGCAAGTGGATACTGACCGCCGGCTTGGGCGGCATGGGTGGCGCGCAGCCGCTGGCGGCGTCGCTGGCCGGCGCGTGCAGTCTCAACATCGAATGCCAGCAGAGCCGTATCGATTTCCGCCTCAAGACCCGCTACGTCGACGAGCAGGCCGACGACCTCGACGACGCGCTGGCACGCATCGAAAAGTACACGAAAGTCGGCGAGGCCAAGTCCATCGCCTTGCTCGGCAATGCGGCCGACATCCTGCCGGAGCTGGTCAAGCGCGGCGTCAAGCCCGACGCCGTCACCGACCAGACCTCCGCGCACGACCCGGTCAACGGCTACCTGCCGCAGGGCTGGACGGTCGAGCAGTGGTTCGAGCGCCGCGAAAAAGATCCCGAAGGCACGCGCGATGCCGCCAAGGCCTCCATGAAGGTGCACGTCGACGCCATGCTGGCCTTCCACGCGCAGGGCATCCCGACCTTCGACTACGGCAACAACATCCGCCAGATGGCCTTCGACGTCGGCTGCAAGAACGCCTTCGACTTCCCCGGTTTCGTGCCGGCCTACGTGCGTCCGCTGTTCTGCCGCGGCATCGGCCCGTTCCGCTGGGTGGCGCTGTCGGGCGACCCGGAAGACATCTACAAGACCGACCGGAAGGTCAAGGAACTGATTCCCGACGACCCGCACCTGCACAACTGGCTGGACATGGCCGAGGAGCGCATCAGCTTCCAGGGCCTGCCGTCGCGCATCTGCTGGGTCGGCCTGGGCCAGCGTCACAAGCTGGGCCTGGCGTTCAACGAAATGGTGCGCAACGGCGAGCTGAAGGCCCCGGTCGTGATCGGTCGCGACCATCTCGATTCCGGCTCCGTCGCCAGCCCCAACCGCGAAACCGAATCCATGCGCGACGGCAGCGACGCCGTCAGCGACTGGCCCATCCTCAACGCGCTCTTGAATACCGCCGGCGGCGCCACCTGGGTCAGCTTCCACCACGGCGGCGGCGTTGGCATGGGTTACAGCCAGCACGCCGGGTTGGTCATCGTCTGCGACGGCACCGAAGATGCCGACCGCCGCATCGGCCGCGTGCTCTGGAACGATCCCGGCACGGGCGTCATGCGCCATGCCGATGCCGGTTACCAGGATGCCATTGCTTGCGCGAAGGAGCAGGGGCTGAAGTTGCCGATGGCGTGAGTCTGCGTTTTGTGAGATGGCCGGGCGCGCAGCAGACAGTTGCCGCGCGTCCGGTCAATCCGGCCTATGGCGCATCAGATCCATGCTGTCGTGCAATATCCGCAGCACATCCACGCGCCGCCTGGCCACCTGGAAATCTTTTTGACGCAGATCAAGCATCGTCGCGGGCATCGTGCTAGCTTGATCCCGAGGCCCCGATGCGCATGCCGTCATGTCACCCCCGGGGCCACCCAGCGGCGGCATGCGCGACCTGCGTCGAACCGGGAGGTTGTCGCCATGATCTCGTCCAACCCTCATGTACTGGTGGTTCCCGCCCGACGGCATGAAGCCGGCGCGGTGGTCGTCGAGCACAAGGCGGCCAGGGCGTCCGTATTGCCGAGCGAAGCGCGCATCGACGATGCGCTGGAACAAAGCTTCCCCGCCAGCGATCCGCCCAGTTGGAATATGGGCGTGGCCGATCCCGACGTCTGGCGCGCGTGAGGCGTGACCGCGCGCCGTCGCCGGCGCGCGGTACGGCAGGGTCAGTCGGTTCGCACGCCTTCGGCAATGCGGTCGCCCACTTCCTTGTCGATGTTTCGCCAGTACTCGATGGCGCGCTTCAGCACCTTGTCGGACACCCCGTCCTTGAGATGGCCGACCACGTTGCCGACCAGGCGGTCGCGTGCGGCCTCGTCCATCACGTCACGAACCAGCGTGTGCGCCTGGCCCCAGTCGTCGTCCTCGGCGTGCAGGCTGGACGCCTTGCGCACCATGTCGCCATCGGCGTGCCACAGGCCACTGTCGTCGGTGCGTGACGGGTCGGCCTTGGGACCGCCGTAGGAGTTGGGTGCGTAGACCGGGTCGGAGACGTTGTCGGTGCGTCCGGCGCCGTCCTTGCTGTAGCTGTGCACCGGCG
>CAZMKO010000041.1:0-21324 GCA_964566965.1 uncultured Rhodanobacteraceae bacterium | reverse complement strand
TTTTCGAAGTGCCCCGCAGGGCTTGCCCGATGGCACCGGTGGCGCACTAGAATGAAGGTGGATCTGGTGCGGTGTGCATGATGGAAGTTGTGCTTGCACCAGCTTGTCAGCGACGTTCCGCCTGTATCGTATCGAGAGCTCATGTCCGCGACCGAACCCGCCCCGTCACCCGACGCCCATGCCCCGGAATCGGCACGTGACCAGCGCCTGGTGGTGGGTATCTCCTCGCGGGCGCTGTTCGATCTTGGCGAGAGTCACGAGGTGTTCGAACGCGAGGGGCTGGACGCCTACCGGCGCTTCCAGATCGACCACGAGGACGACGTGCTGAAACCGGGTGTGGCCTTTCCGTTGGCCACCAAGCTGCTGGCACTGAACAAGCTGGCCGGCGACGTGCCGCCGGTGGAGGTGATCCTGTTGTCGCGCAACTCCGGGGACACCGGGCTGCGCATCTTCAACGCCATCCAGCATTACGGCCTGGACATCTCGCGCGCGGCCTTCACCAGCGGCGCGCCGACCTCCGACTACATCGCCCCGTTTGCCGCCGATCTGTTCCTGTCGGCCAACGCCGAGGACGTGGCGCGCGCGCTGTCGGCCGGCGTGGCGGCGGCCACGGTGTTGCCGTCGCAGGCCTCGTCGCGCTCCGGCGAGCAGTTGCGCATCGCCTTTGACGGGGACGCGGTGATCTTCGGCGACGAGGGCGAGCGGGTGTCGCGCGAGGAAGGGTTGGCGGCTTTCCACAAGAGCGAAACCGAGCATGCCGCAGAGCCGTTGTCGGTGGGACCGTTCCGGGGCTTCCTGACCGCCTTGCACCATTTGCAGTCGGCGTTTCCGGCCGAGAATTCGCCCATCCGCACGGCCCTGGTCACTGCCCGATCAGCGCCGGCGCACAAGCGTGTGATCCTCACCTTGCGACGTTGGGGGGTGCGTATCGACGAGGCGTTGTTCCTGGGTGGTCGCGACAAGGGGCCGTTCCTGAGGGCCTTCGGCGCCGACATCTTTTTCGACGATTCGCCGGTGAACGTGGAATCGGCGCGACGCCATGTCGCGACCGGGCACGTACCGCACGGCGTGAGCAACGCATGAACCACGGGATGCCGATATGACCGACAATGATATGCCGCGTGGACGCTGGCGTGGACCGGGTCTGATCCCGGCTTTGGTGCTGATCGCGATCGGGTTGTTTTTCCTGCTGCGCAACCTCGGCGTGCATCTGCATTTCCCGTGGCCGCGGGATTGGTGGGCATGGGCGATCCTGGTGGTGGCGCTGGTGCCGCTGTCGCGCGCATGGAGCGGTTATCGGCGCGACCGCCGCTTCAGCGGCGATGTGGCGCGCGACCTGCTCAACGCGCTGGTGTTGGTGATCATCGCGGTGATGTTCCTGCTGCATTTGGCCTGGGCCATCTGGTGGCCGCTTTTCATGATCTATGGCGGCCTTTACCTGTTGGCGCGACGCGCCGACCGGTAACCGTGACCGTTGCGGCACGGCCCGCTACAATCGAGCTTCATGTCCGCAATCGGGAACCGTTCGATGCCAGCACCGCGCCTCAATCCGCTCGACCTCTACGACGTCCACTCGCACCTCACCGACGAGGAGCGCATGGTGCAGGAAACGGTGGCGCGCTTCACCGACGAAAAGGTGTTGCCGATCATTGGCGAGTGCTTCGACCAGGCCCGCTTTCCGCAGGAACTGGTATCGGAAATCGCCAACCTGGGCCTGCTCGGTTCGTCCATTCCCGAAGAGTACGGCGGCGCCGGCATGAGCGGCGTGGCCTACGGCCTGATTTGCCAGGAACTGGAACGCGGCGATTCGGGCCTGCGCAGCTTCGCCTCGGTGCAGAGCTCGCTGGTGATGTATCCGATCTTCGCCTACGGCAGCGAGGAGCAGAAAAAGCAGTACCTGCCGAAGCTGGCCAGCGCCGAGATGATCGGCTGCTTCGGCCTGACCGAGCCGCACGGCGGCTCCGACCCGTCCAACATGAAGACGCATGCGCGCAGGGACGGCGACGACTGGGTCATCGACGGCGCCAAGATGTGGATCACCAACGGCAACCTGGCGCACATCGCCGTGGTCTGGGCGCAGACCGACGACGGCATCCGGGGCTTCATCGTGCCGACCGACAGCAAGGGTTTCACGGCGCAGGAAATCCATCGCAAGATGAGCCTGCGCGCCTCGGTCACCAGCGGCCTGTTCCTGGACGGGGTGCGCGTGCCCGATGCCAATCGCCTGCCCAACGTGAAGGGTCTCAAGGGCCCGCTGGGTTGCCTGACGCAAGCCCGCTACGGCATCAGCTGGGGGCCCATTGGTGCCGCCCAGGCCTGCCTGAAGGAAGTGCTCGACTACAGTGGCGAGCGCATGCTGTTCGGGCGGCCGCTGTCCGCCAACCAGATCACCCAGCTGAAGGTGGCCGACATGGCCCGGCGCATCACCCTGGCGCAGCTGCTGGCGCTGGAACTGGGCCGCAAGAAGGACGCCGGCACGCTGGTGCCCAACCATGTCTCGCTGGCCAAGTGGAACAACGTGCGCATGGCCCTGGACATTGCGCGTGAGTGCCGCGACATCCTCGGCGGTGCCGGCATCACCACCGAACACGGCGCCATCCGCCACGCGTTGAACCTGGAATCGGTGATCACCTACGAGGGCACCGAGACCGTGCATCAGCTGGTGATCGGCCGTGAGTTGACCGGTATCAACGCGTTCTGAATAGCCGGGCGGGCGTTGGCCCGCCCATGGGCCATGGTGGGCCAGGGTCCATCGTGGCCGGTGGCTGGAGCATGATGTGAGCTGGCAAGATATCCGCATTGAAACCGAACACCTGCTTTTGCGCCCGCCGCGCGAAGACGATTTCGACGGGTTCGCCCGTTTGATGGGTGACGATGCCACGGCACGCTTCATCGGCGGCGCGCAGCCGCGCTCCATCGCGTGGCGCAGTTTCCTGACTCTGGCAGGAGCCTGGATGGTACAGGGCTTCGGGATGTTTTCGGTCATCGAAAAAACCAGCGATCGCTGGCTGGGCCGCATCGGCCCGTGGCATCCGGAAGGCTGGCCCGGCACCGAGGTGGGCTGGGGCATGCTGGCCGAGGCGCAGGGCAGGGGTTACGCCACCGAGGCGGCACGTGCCAGCATCGACTATGCCTTCGCGAAGCTGGGTTGGCGCGAGGTGGTGCACATCATCCATCCGGACAACCGTCCGTCCATGCGGGTGGCCGAGCGCGTTGGCTCGCGCGAATGGCGGCCATGCCGCATGCCGGCGCCCTACGCCGACGAGCCGGCGCAGTTGTGGGGCCAGACGCGCGAGCAATGGCTGGCCCGGCGCGACGCCGGCGACGGATGACGGCGTTTGCGTGTCCGTGCCGCCTTGCGGCACCGTGAGCCATGATTCTTCCCCCATCGAGGCAAACCGTCATCCATGTCCAGCAAGTCCCCCATCGCCGCCCGCCACAAAGGCTATGACCGCGCCGAAATCGTCGACCGGAACTTCATCGAATTCGTCCAGGAGTGGCGCGGCGAGGTGCGTGATACCCCGGCCGACGACGCCCCGGTGCTGCCGGGCAGTGCGCTGGACGTGCACGGCTTCCGCGAGCTGTTTCATTCGCAGCTGATTTCGCGCCAGCTGGACCTGATGGCGCGCGTGCTCAGGCGTCAGAACAAGGTGTTCTACACCATTGGCTCGTCCGGCCACGAAGGCAACGCCATGGTGGCGCGCCTCGCGCGCCATACCGACCCGGCGTTCCTGCATTACCGCTCCGGCGCCTTCATGGCCGAACGTTCGCGCCAGCTGCCGGACATTGACCCGGTGATGGACGCCGCGTTGTCGTTCGCCGCCAGCAAGGAGGACCCGGCCTCCGGCGGGCGTCACAAAGTGTGGGGCAGCAAGCCGTTGTGGGTATTGCCGCAGACCTCGACCATCGCCTCGCACCTGCCCAAGGCCTTCGGCACCGCCGTGGCCATCGAGCAGGCCCGGCGCACACGGCACACCCTTCCGGTGCCCGACGACGCCATCGCCATCTGCAGCTTCGGCGATGCCTCGTCCAATCATGCCACGGCGCAGACCGCCTTCAACGCCGCGGCCTGGACGGCCTACCAGAAGCTGCCGGCGCCGGTGTTGTTCGTGTGCGAGGACAACGGCATCGGCATCTCGGTGAAGACACCGCACGGCTGGGTGGCCAGCAATTTCCAGCAGCGCTCCAACCTGGATTATTTCTATGCCGACGGCCTGGACCTGGCGCAGGGCTACGCCGACGTACAGCGCGCCGTGGCGCATTGCCGGCATACGCGCCGCCCGACGTTCCTGCATCTGAACACGGCCCGCCTGACCGGGCATGCCGGCACGGATTTCGAGATCGAGTGGCGTTCCATCGAGGAACTGGTGGCCCTGGAAGCCACCGATCCGCTGCTGCGTTCGGCGGCCATCGCCCTGGAAGCGGGCGTATTCACGCGCGAGCAGCTGCTGGACACTTATGAGGCTGTGCGCAAGGAGTGCTTCGACAAGGCCGAGGCCGCCGGCGCGCGACCCAAGCTGGACAGCCTGGACGACGTCATGGCGCCGTTGGCGCCGTACCATGCCGACGCGGTGGACACCGAGGCGCGCCGCACGGTCGACGCCGCGGCGCGCGACAAGGTGTTCGGCGGCGAGAAAAAGCGGCCGGAAAACCAGTCGCCGCGGCATCTGGCCATCCAGATCAATCAGGCCTTGCATGACCTGATGTTGAAATACCCCGAGTCGCTGCTGTTCGGTGAGGACGTGGCGCAAAAGGGCGGCGTCTATACCGTCACGCGCGGCCTCAACAAGACTTTCCGTGGCGCGCGCGTGTTCAACACACTGCTGGACGAAACCACCATCCTGGGCCTGGCCCAGGGCTACGCCAACATGGGCTTCCTGCCGTTGCCGGAAATCCAGTATTTGGCCTATTTCCACAACGCCTGCGACCAGATTCGCGGCGAGGCGGCGTCGTTGCAGTTCTTCTCCAACGACCAGTACCGCAACCCGATGCTGTTGCGCATTGCCTCGTTGGGCTATCAGAAGGGCTTCGGCGGCCATTTCCACAACGACAACTCGATCGCCGCGCTGCGCGACATTCCCGGCCTGGTTGCCGGTTGCCCCAGCCGCGGTGACGACGCGGTCGAGATGCTTCGCACCCTGGCCGCACTGGCCAAGGTGGACGGGCGCGTGTGCGCTTTCCTGGAGCCGATCGCGCTGTACATGACCAAGGACCTGTACGAGGCCGGTGACGGTCAGTGGCAGTTCGCCTACCCCGAGCCCGGCCGGGCCATGCCGCTGGGCGAGGGCCGGGTGTACCAGGAGGACGCCGTCGATCTGGTGGTATTCACCTTCGGCAACGGCGTGCCCATGAGCCTGCGCGCGGCGCGGCGCATCGAGGCCGCGCACGGCTGGAAGGTGCGCGTGGTGGACCTGCGTTGGCTGGTGCCGCTCAACGAGGATTTCATCGCCGTCCAGGCGGCCACCGCCAAGCGCATTTTGGTCGTCGACGAGGGACGCCGCAGTGCCGGTGTGGGCGAAGGCATTCTCACCGCCATCGTCGAGGCCGGGCACGGCGACAAGCCCGTCGAACGCGTGGTCGGTGCCGACACCTACACCCCACTGGCCGGCGCCGCGTTGCTGGTGTTGCCGGGCGAGGACGATATCGTCGCCGCGGCCGATCGTCTGGCCTGACCTCGTAGGGTGGGTCAAGGCCCACTCTACGAGGGGCGGTCATGAAAAAACGATGACACGGGGTCGCGTGGGACGCGAAGGTCCCATGGGGTGCCATCGTGGTGTAAAGTTCGCGGTTCGAACCCATTGTCACCCACAGCCCACGCACGAAGGGGAACGATTCTGACTTACGCACGCATCATCGCCACTGGCAGCGCGTTGCCCGAACGCGTGATGACCAATGCCGATCTGGAAAAAATCGTCGACACCAGCGACGAATGGATCCGCACTCGCACCGGCATCCGGGAGCGGCATATCGCCGCCGATGGCGAGACCACCGGCGACTTGGCGTTTCGCGCCGCGAAACAGGCCTTGGAGCGCGCCGGCGTCAAGGCCTCCGAGCTGGACCTGCTGGTACTGGGCACGACCACGCCGGACATCGTGTTTCCCTCCACGGCTTGTCTCGTGCAGCACCGTCTGGGTGCCAACGGCTGTGCGGCATTCGACGTCAACGCGGCTTGCTCGGGCTTCGTCTATGCACTGGGTGTGGCCAACGCCATGGTGCGCTCCGGTCAGGCGAAGAAAGCGCTGGTGATCGGCGCCGAGACCCTGACCCGCATGGTCGACTGGAGCGAGCGCGAAACCTGCGTGCTGTTTGGCGACGGTGCCGGCGCCGTGGTATTGGAGGCCTCCGACGAGCCCGGTATCCGGGCCACTTGCCTGCATGCCGACGGCGGCTACAAGGAACTGCTGTACAACCCGGTCGGGGTGTCCGTCGGCTTCAGCGACGAGCCCAATCACGGCGTGCGCATCCGCATGAAGGGGCGCGAGGTGTTCAAGATCGCGGTCAAGACCTTCGACGCGCTGGTCGGCGAGACCCTGCAGGCCGCCGGCATGCAGGAGTCGGACGTGGACTGGCTGATTCCGCACCAGGCCAACCTGCGCATCATCCAGGCCACGGCGAAGCGGCTGAAACTGCCCATGGAGCGCGTCATCGTCACCGTGGACAAGCACGCCAACACCTCGTCGGGCTCGGTGCCTCTGGCGCTGGACGCGGCGATCAGCTCCGGCCAGGTGAAACGCGGCCAGAACCTGCTGCTGGAGGCTTTTGGTGGCGGATTTACCTGGGCTTCAGCATTGTTGACGTATTGATCTGATTGAACCGGTTCGGGCGTCGCCATGGCGGCGCCCGTTTCCGCGGGATGCGGGGTAGGGGTGGTGTGCGGTTGCCGACGGCTTCCGCCTGGTCCGGAGGAAACGGAACCATGACCCGGAAAATTGTTGTTGCCGGCCGTGTGGCCTGGTGCAAGACCTACGACCGTTCGGCCGGTTTCCGGCGTACGGTCGCTTCAGTGTGGAACCGCCTGACCGGTGGCCTCGACGTACGTCCGTTGCGCTCGCCGCCGCGCCCGGATGGTGACGCGGCGCGCCAGCTGGAGCAGCGCCGTATCCGCCAGTTGCACGACCAGGGCGTACTGGTGCCGGACGTCATGGGCGAGGGCAAGCGTCTGTTGCTGCTGAGTGACATGGGGCCCACCCTGTCCAGTTGCCTGAAGCAGGCGAAAGACCGCTCGGAGGTCGATGCCCTGGTGCATCGCGGCGTCGCGGCACTGGTTGACGTGCACCGGCGTGGCGCCTACCTGGGCCAGGCCGTGGCGCGCAACATCGTGATGACGGGCAGCGGCGTCGGCTTCATCGATTTCGAGGAAGATCCGCTTGAGGTAATGTCGCTCACCGAGGCACAGGCCCGCGACTGGCTCCTTTTCAGTTCCAGCGTGGCACGTTATTACGAAGGTCGCGTGGATGCCTTGGCAGGCATGTTCGGCCGGGCCTTGCCCGAGGCCGGCAACGACGTGGCCGTGACCGTGGACCGTACCGCGAAGAGGCTGGGTTTCCTGGAAACCGTGACGCGGATGTTCGGGCGCCGTGCGCGGGCATTGGGCGTGGCCGTGGCCTCGCTGCACCACAGCCGTCTGGTCTGGTTTGTGACACTGACCCTGCTGGTGGATTTCATCACCGACGGCGATTCGGATATTCTGCGTGCTTTGCACCAGTTGTTGTGAGTATCCATGCCATCATCACTTGCTTTCGTATTCCCGGGCCAGGGCGCCCAGTCGGTCGGCATGCTGGCCGATCTGGCCGGCGCCCATCCTGAAGTCCAGACCACCTTCATCGAGGCCTCCGAGGGGGCCGGCGTCGACTTGTGGGCGCTGTCGCAGGGCGGCCCGGAGGACAAGCTCAACAGCACCGAAAATACCCAGCCGGCCCTGCTTGCGGCGAGTGTCGCGGTGTGGCGCGTGTGGCAGAAGCTGGGCGGCGCGCAGCCGGACTGCATGGCTGGCCACAGCCTGGGCGAGTACTCGGCACTGGTGTGTGCCGGTGCGCTGGACCTGGTCGATGCCGCGTCGCTGGTGGCCGAACGTGGACGCCTGATGCAGGCCGCGGTACCGGTTGGCGTGGGCGCCATGGCGGCGGTGCTGGGCGGGGATGACGAGCGCATCGCCGAGGTGTGCCGCGAGGTTGCCGACGGCCAGGTGGTGGCGCCGGCCAACTACAACTCGCCGGGCCAGGTGGTGATCGCCGGTCATGCCGATGCGGTCGACCGTGCGCTGGCGAAGCTGGCCGACATGGGCGTGAAGAAAACCGTCAAGCTGGCGGTTTCCGTCCCCTCACACACCGCGTTGATGCGCGAGGCCGCCGACAAGCTGGCCGAGCGTCTGGAGGCCGTGACCTGGCACGCGCCACGGGTTCCGGTGGTGCAGAATGTCGACGCCGACGTGGCCGGCGACGTCGGCGCGATCCGTGACGCGCTCAAGCGCCAGCTCTACATGCCGGTGCGCTGGAGTGATTGCGTGCGCCGCGTGCTGTCGCGCGGGACATCGGACATGGCCGAGTGCGGCCCCGGCAAGGTGCTGACCGGTCTGGGCAAGCGCATCGACCGGTCCATCAAGGGCATGGCGCTGGGGACACCCGAAGCGCTGGAGAAGGCCCTGGCCGAGTGGTCCTGACTTCATCATCGACACGAGGCCATCGGCATGACTGCCACACTCAAGGGCGAGCCGGACAGGGTAGGCCCTGGTGTACCGTTCCCACGGTGCCCGCTTGTGGCGTCTGATCCCCGTGATGGTGGGCCAAGGCCCACCTTCTGCACACCCATGTTGGCTGCTGAGGAATCTTTTTCATGAACAAACCCCTGGAAGGCGAGATCACGCTGGTCACCGGTGCCAGCCGTGGCATCGGCGCGGCGATCGCCGACGAACTGGCCGCCGCCGGCGCCACCGTCATCGGTACCGCGACCAGCGACAAGGGTGCCGCCGCCATCGGCGAGCGCCTGGCCGGCCACGGCGGGCAGGGACGCGTGCTGGATGTCACCGATGCCGACAGCGTCAAGGCGCTGATCGACGGCATCGGCAAGGAATTCGGCGCGGTCTCGATCCTGGTCAACAACGCCGGCATCACCCGCGACCAGCTGCTGATGCGCATGAAGGACGAGGACTGGCAGGCCATCATCGACACCAATCTCACTTCGGTCTATCGCATGTCCAAGGCGGTGATGCGCGGCATGATGAAGGCGCGCAAGGGGCGCATCATCTCCATCGCCTCGGTGGTCGGCCTGCTCGGCAATCCGGGCCAGGCCAACTATGCGGCGGCCAAGGCCGGCATCATCGCGTTTTCCAAATCGCTGGCGCGCGAGGTCGGCTCGCGCGGCATTACTGCCAACGTGGTCGCGCCGGGTTTCATCGACACCGACATGACGCGCGCGCTCGGCGACGATCAGCGCCAGACCCTGGAGGCGCAGATCGCCCTGGGCCGACTGGGCGAACCGGAGGACGTGGCCCGTGCGGTGGCCTTCCTGGCCTCGCCGGCCGCGGCCTACATCACCGGCGAGACGCTGCATGTCAACGGAGGCATGTACATGCCGTGACCGTGGTCATGGCCGGAAACGCCGTGGACATCTGGTACAATCGCCACCTTGTGAAGGTGTGGCCACCGCCCGGCGAGGGTGTGTGGCGTTTCGTGAGGATGGAGGTCGCCAGCGGCCGTTTTTTGCGAGACAATCACCATTCTTTTTTTATGGCCTGGCCGCTGCGGACAGGTTGATCAACCACAGCTGGTGGCTGGCGAGCGTTCTCATTTGCCACTACAATGCGCCGGCTTTTTCCCCTTGGGAGGTTAAAAACCTATGAGTACCATCGAAGAGCGCGTCAAGAAGATCGTCGTCGAACAACTGGGCGTGAAGGAAGACGAGGTCACGAATACCGCCTCGTTTGTGGATGATCTGGGCGCCGATTCGCTGGACACCGTCGAGCTGGTGATGGCGCTCGAGGAAGAGTTCGAGACCGAGATTCCCGACGAGGAAGCGGAAAAGATCACCACTGTCCAGCAGGCTGTCGATTACATCAAGGCGCATTCCGAGGCCTGATGTGACGGCCATGCAGGCCTGGCCACCGGTTCAGTGTCGGGGCCATCGCCTTGTGGTCCTCCATCCATGCAAACTGCGCCATTCGGCGCAGTTTGTGTTTCTGCCCATGACAACCTGCGCCCGCGTATGGTTGGATGGTGCGTATTGACGGAAGAAAACAAGCATGAGCAAGCGACGCGTGGTAGTCACCGGCATGGGCATGGTCAGCCCCGTGGGCAACGACGTGGCCACGGCCTGGGCCAACATCACGGCCGGCAAGAGCGGCATCGGGCCGATCACCCATTTTGATGCCAGCGAGTTTCCCACCCGCATTTCCGGTGAGGTGCGCGGTTTCGATCCCGAGCAGTACATCGCGCGCAAGGATCTCAAGAAAATGGACCCGTTCATCCACTACGGCATTGCCGCGGGGATGCAGGCCCTGGCCGATTCGGGCTACGAGATCACCGAGGCCAACGCCGACCGCATCGGTGTGGCCGTGGGTGCCGGTATCGGCGGCCTGCATACCATCGAACGCACCAGCATCGATTTCCACGAGCGCGGGCCGCGGCGCATTTCGCCGTTCTTCGTGCCCAGCTCCATCATCAACATGGTCTCCGGGCAGCTGTCGATCATGCTCGGTATCAAGGGCCCCAACATCGCCTGCGTGACGGCCTGCTCCACGGCCACGCACAACCTCGGCCTGGCCATGCGCACCATCCAGTACGGCGATGCCGACGCCATGCTGGCCGGCGGCGCGGAATTCGCGACCACCGGCACCGCCGTGGGCGGGTTTTGCTCGGCCAAGGCCATGTCCACGCGCAACGACGAGCCGGAGAAGGCCAGCCGTCCCTGGGACACGGCGCGCGACGGCTTCGTGCTGTCCGACGGTGCCGGTGTGCTGCTGCTGGAGGAATACGAGCACGCCAAGGCGCGTGGCGCCACCATCTACGCCGAACTGTCCGGCTTCGGCATGAGTGGCGATGCCCACCACATGACCGGACCGAGCCCGGGTGGCGAAGGTCCCGGCCGCTGCATGCAGCACGCGTTGGACGATGCCGGTGTCGACCCGTCCGAGGTCGACTACATCAATGCCCACGGCACCTCGACGCCGCAGGGCGACCTGGCCGAGGTGGACGCCGCCAAGCGGGTCTTCGGCGATGACGCCCGCAAGTTGATGATGAGTTCGACCAAATCCATGACCGGCCATCTGCTGGGTGCCGCTGGCGGCGTGGAGGCGATCTTCTCCATTCTTGCCATGCGCGACGGTGTCATCCCGCCGACCATCAATCTGGACGAACCCGGCGAGGGCTGCGACCTGGACTTCGTGCCGCATACCGCGCGCGAAGCCAAGGCAAACGTGGTGGTGTCCAACTCGTTCGGCTTCGGCGGTACCAACGCCACGCTGGTTTTCCGTCGCGCCTGACGCGACGACATGGGCAAGCCAGACTCCGGTGCGGCATCCGCCGCACCCTTTCTTGCATGCAGGATGCCGGAGCGGGTCGACCTGGCCGCGCTGGCCGCCGCGTTCCCGGCACGTTATCCGTGCCTGCTGGAAAGTGTCGCGCACGGCACGGCCACCTCGCGCTGGGACCTGCTGCCCGGGTTCCCGCAGAGCGAGCTGCGTCTGCATCCGGACGGCGTGCTGAGCCGCGACGGCGTCGCGCTCGACAACCCGGACTTCCTTGCCGCCCTGGATGCCGACTGGCGGCAGGCGCGTGCGCCGCGCGGTGCCGACGACCTCCCGTTCCACGGCGGCTGGGCCCTGTTACTGGGCTATGAGCTGGCCGCCTGCATCGAGCCGAGCCTGCGCCTGCCGCCGTGTCCCGACGCGACGCCCGTGGCGCTGGCGTTGCGTTGTCCGGCGGCTGTCATTCGCGATCACCGGGACGGATGCACCTGGCTCGTCGCCGAGGCCGGGCAGGCCGCGTTGCTGGGCCGAATGCGTGCGGACATCGAGGCCTCGCGGCGGCCGCTTCCGGCCTGCCCACCGCCGCTCCGGTTGCGCGAGGAAACGCCGCAACGTTATCTGGACGCCGTGCGCGCGGCGCATGAGCACTTGCGTGCCGGCGACGTGTTCCAGGCCAACCTGTCGCGGGCCTGGGACGTGACGTTCGAGGGCGATGTCGAGCCCGCCGCGTTGTACACGGCGCTGCGCCGTGCCAACCCGGCGCCGTTCGCCGCCTTGTGGCAACAGCCCGACTGGGCCGTGGTCAGCTCGTCGCCGGAACGGCTGGTCAGCGTGCGCGATCGGCATGTCGATACCCGTCCGATTGCCGGCACCCGCCCGCGGCGCACCGGCGACGACGACGCCGGGCGCGTCGCCGAGTTGCGTGGCCACCCCAAGGAGCGCGCCGAGCACGTCATGCTGGTGGATCTGGAGCGCAATGATCTCGGCCGCGTGTGCCGGCCCGGCACGGTGCGTGTCGATGAATTGATGACGGTGGAAAGCTACGCCCACGTGCATCACCTGGTGTCGCACGTCAGCGGCACGTTGCGCGACGAGGTCACGCCGGGAGAGGTGATCGCGGCGACGTTTCCCGGAGGCACCATCACCGGTTGCCCCAAGGTGCGCTGCATGCAGATCATCGCCGCGCTGGAAGGCGAGGGGCGCGGCGCCTACACCGGCAGCATCGGTTACCTCGACCGCAACGGCGACATGGATCTCAATATCCTGATCCGCAGTCTCGCGGTGGCGGGTCGGCGGGCCCGTTTTCGGGCCGGAGCGGGTATCGTGGTCGATTCGGTGGCCGGGAACGAGCTCGAGGAAACCCGCGCCAAGGCACGCGGCTTGATCCGCGCACTGGAGATCCGCGATGACGACGACACGCCGGCGCATCAACGGCAGGCCTGACGCCACGCTGGCGCCCGACGACCGGGGCCTGTGCTACGGCGACGGCCTGTTCGAGACGATCTGGCTGCGTGACGGCCAGGCGCCGTTGTGGCCACGGCACATGATGCGCCTGGCCGAGGGTTGCCGGCACCTGGGTCTGCCGGCGCCGGTACCGGCGTGGCTGCTCGCGGAGGTGCGTGCGGCCGCCGACGGGCTCGCCACGGCCGTGGTGCGCCTGACCCTTACCCGTGGCGTCGGGCCGCGCGGCTACGCGGCCCCCGATCCGGTCACGCCGACCTGCATCGTCAGCGCCGCCGCGCTCCCCCCGCCGCGGCCGGATTGGTACCATCAGGGACTGCGATTGCGCGTGTGTCGGACCCGTCTCGCCGCACAGCCGGCGTTGGCCGGGTTGAAACACCTGAACCGGTTGGAACAGGTGCTGGCGCGCAACGAATGGCACGATGACAGTGTGGATGAAGGCTTGATGCTCGACCTGGACAACCGCGTGATAGGCGCCACCGCCGCCAACGTGTTCGCCGTGCGCGACGGGCGCCTGCATACGCCGGACCTGCGGCGTTGCGGCGTGGCCGGCACGGCGCGTGCCGAAGTGCTGGCGCGGCACCCCGACGCCAGTGTCGGCGACCTGTCGCTGGACGCGTTGCGAGCGGCCGACGAGGTGTTCATCACCTCCGCCGTGCGCGGCGTGGTGCCGGTCTGTGCGCTGGACCTGCATCGCTGGCCGGTCGGGCCGGTGACGCGTGCGATCCAGGCGCGCTGGCACGATGCCGGCCTGCCGCCACAGGTGGCGGCATGAGGGCGGCCGGGCGGATGCGTGGTGGGGCGCTGGCGCGCATCCTGCTGGGGCTGGTTCTGTTTGCCGTGATCGCGGCGGCAGGCATTGTCTGGCACGACGTTGCACGCTTCACGACGGCGCCGTTGGCCGTGCGCGGTACCGACCAAAGCATCGACATCGCCCGTGGCAGCAGCTTCAAGCACATCGTTGGTCAATTGCGTAGCCGTCACCTGAGCGCGGCACCGGCCTGGTACTGGCGCATCCTGGCGCTGCGCATGGGCGTGGCCAAGTCCCTGCATGCCGGTGAATACGCGTTGCCCGAGGGCATCACGCCACGCCGGCTGCTGCGCAACATGGCCGAGGGCAAGGTGTTGCGCCACCAGTTCACCCTGATCGACGGCTGGACGTTCAAGCAGGTGCGCACGGCGCTCGATGCGGCCGGCAAACTGGTGCACGACAGCGCCGGCATGGACGATGCCGACATCATGAAGCGCATCGGCGCCGCCGGAGAGGACCCGGAGGGCCGCTTTTTGCCCGAGACCTATGCCTATGTGAAGGGCGATACCGACCTGGATCTGCTCAAGCGTGCCCACCAGGCCATGCAGAAGGTGCTTGCCGACGAATGGGCCGCGCGTGATCCCGAGGTGCCGCTCAAGTCGCCTTATCAGGCGTTGATCCTGGCTTCCCTGGTGGAAAAGGAAACCGCCCGTTCCGACGAGCGCCGCCGCATCGCCGGCGTGTTCGCCCGGCGCCTGAAGATGGGCATGCCGCTGCAGACCGATCCCACCGTCATCTACGGCATGGGTGAGGATTACCACGGCGACATCACCTGGAAGGCGCTGCGCACGGACACGCCGTGGAATACCTATCTGCACAAGGGCCTGCCGCCCACGCCCATCGCCATGCCGGGCAAGGTGGCCATCCATGCGGCACTGCATCCCGCCGCGGGCAAGGCGTTGTACTTCGTGGCGCGCGGCGACGGCAGTGGCCGGCACGTGTTTTCCGACACCCTCGGCGAACACAACCGCGCCGTCGCCTGTCATCAATTGAAACGGTGCCGGTGAACGGTGATGGGAGAGGATTCCGCCATGTGTGCGTTTTCGGCGAGGAACCGTCGGGGTCCGGCCCCCGGCCCCTGCTCATCGTTTCCCTCCGTTGCCGGGGTTTCGACATGACCGGCCTGTTCATTACCCTCGAAGGAGGCGAAGGTGCCGGCAAGAGCACGCTGGTGAACGGCTTGCGCGCGCATCTCGAGCGCCGCGGCATGGCGCCGTTGTTGACGCGTGAGCCCGGCGGTACCGCGCTGGGCGAAGCCATTCGTGAACTGGTCCTCGGTCATGCCCATGGCGCGGTGTGCGCCGAATCCGAATTGCTGTTGATGTTCGCCGCGCGTGCGCAGCTGGTACGCGAGGTGCTGCGTCCGGCGCTGGATGCGGGGCGCTGTGTACTGTGTGACCGCTTCGTCGACGCCAGCTATGCCTACCAGGGCGGCGGCCGCGGGCAACCCTTCGAGCGCATCGCGGCGCTGGACGCCTGGGCCGTGGACGGGCTGATCCCCGACCTGACGCTGTTGCTGGACGTGCCGGTATCGACCGGACGCCAGCGCATCGCCGGCCGTGGCCCCGGCGACCGCATCGAAAAGGAAGCCTTGCCGTTTTTCGAGCGGGTGCGTGAGGCTTATCGCGCGCGCGCCGCCACCGAGCCGGACCGTTTCCGCATCCTCGATGCCAGCCGCGATCCCGATCAGGTATTGACGCAGGCCGTGGCTGCGGTGGATGCCTTCCTGGAGGCCCGTCCGTGACCGTGCCACCGCCATGGCACCGGGAGGCCTGGCAGCGGCTGGGTCGTCGCCGCGAGCGCGATGCCGTGCCGCATGCCTTGCTCCTGGCCGGGCCGGCAGGGCTGGGCAAGCGTGATTTCGCGCACCGCCTGGAGCGGTTGTTGCTGTGTGCGGAACCGGTCGATGGCGAGGCCTGCGGCCAGTGTCGCGCCTGCCGGCTGCTGGATGCCGGTACCCATCCGGACCATGTCGCCATTGGCCTCGAGCCGGCCAGGAGCGGCAAGCTGCGCAAGGAGATCGTGGTCGAGCAGGTGCGCGGCTTGTCGGCACGGCTGGCCATGGCCAGTCAGTTCGGCGGACGCCAGGTCGCCACCATCGATCCGGCCGATGCCATGAACCCCTCCGCGGCCAACGCGTTGCTGAAGACCCTGGAGGAGCCGACGCCTGCCAGCGTCATCCTGCTGGTGGCCGATGCCCCCTGGCGGTTGCCGGCCACCGTCCGCAGCCGCTGCCAGCGCATCGACTTTCGCCTGCCGTCCCGGGATGACGCCCTGCAGTGGCTGCAGCAGGCCGGGGTGGCGCAGGCCGATGCGGCCTTGCAGGCGGCCGGCGGCAACCCCGGGCTGGCCCGCGACTGGGCCGGACAAGGTCTGCTGGACGAGCACGACCGGGTCCGTGACGACCTCACCGCACTGGCCCAGGAACGCAGCGATGTGTACAGCGTGATGCGGCGCTGGATCGGCGACGAGTCGTTGCCGCAACGGCTCTGGTTTGCCGCGCACATGGTGGCGGTGGAGACGCGTCTGCGTGCCGGCGGCGGGGACGGACGCCTGCACAGCCGCCTTGACGGTGACGGACTGACGCGCTGGTTCCAGCGTGCCAACGCGGCGCGCGAAGCGTTGCGCGGGCCGTTGCGTCCGGACTTGTTGATCCTCGATCTCCTGTCGCAATGGCGATAGGTGACGTGCGGTTGCCATGAATACCGTCGTGCCGCCCGTCGCACCGGGCTGGCCGGAACGATTGCGCGACGCGCGCGTACTTTTGTTTGCACCGCATCCCGACGACGAGTCGCTGGGGAGCGGCGGCTTCATCCAGCATGCGGTACAGGCCGGTGCGCATCTGGACATCGTCTCGTTGACCGACGGCGATACCAATCCCTGGCCGCAACGCGTGCTCGAACGGCGCCTGCGTATCGGCGCGGCTGATCGGCGACGCTGGGGAGAGCGCCGACATGCCGAGATGCGTGCGGCCCTGTCGTGCCTCGGCGCCGGCGATGCCCGCCTGCATCGCCTGGGGTGGCCGGACATGGGCGTCACCACGCGCCTGCAGGCCGACGCTCGAGCGGCCATCGAGGCCCTCCGCGGGCTGTGGCGGGCTGTGGCGCCGGACGTCGTGGTCGTGCCGTCGCTGACCGATGCGCATCCGGATCATTCCGCCTGCCATGTCCTGGTGCGGCTGGTGATGTCCCTCGAAACCTGTCGCGGCACTTGCCTCACCTATCACGTCCACGGCCGGCGCCCGCACGGCGGCCGTCCGGTCGCGTTCCGCCTGGACGAGCCGATGCGTGCCGCCAAGCGTCGGGCCATCGAAGCGCACCGCACGCAGGTGGCGCTGGCGCGTCGGCGGCTGCTGGCGCATGTTGCGCCCCGCGAGCTGTTGCACGAGCTGCACGTCGCCGCCGACCGGTCATCGTTCGCACGGGGGGCTGCGCTGGCCTTGCCCTGGCAACCGTCGCGTGGCCTGTGGTCCCGGTTGGAGCTGACGCTGGCCCACCGGGCCGGCGTGCATCACTGGCACTGGATGCGGGCGCCGCTGACATGGCGCGAGGGCAGGGCGTGGATCACGGCCCCGGACGGGTCGGCCGGCGGTCCGGTGTTCGTGAAGTTGAAACTGCGATGCAGGTCACCCTGGATCTTCGACCATTGGGGGTGGCACGACTTGACCGCGGCACCCGCGCCGCATCAAGCTTTCCCCTTCCAGCACTGATCGGGACGGGGCCATGTCCAGCACGCCGAAACAAGGCATGTTGTCGTTGAAGGTGGACGACAAGGCGGCGCTTTACGCCGCGTACATGAGTTTTCTCAAGAACGGCGGTTTGTTCGTGCCCACCACGCAGCGCTACAGCCTGGGCGAGGAGGTGGTGTTGATGATCAACCTGGTCGAGGCCAACGAGCGCATGCTGGTGGCCTGCAAGGTGGTCTGGGTGACTCCGGTGGGCGCCGGCAACCGCACGCCCGGCGTGGGCGTGCACTTCAACGCCGTCGGTGGCGACGGCGAGATGGCGCACACCAAGATCGAGGCCATTCTTGGTGGCATGTTGACCGCCGAGCGCCCGACGCAGACCATGTGACCGTCGGGGGGGACGGATGGCCGGACAACGGAGTTCCTTCCCATGAACGCATTCAAGACCGTCGGTGGCGTGGCCATCGGCCCCCGCCACCGGGCCACCTGCCATTGCGGCGCGGTGGAACTGGAACTCGATTTGCCGCACGGCGTGGTCGATCCGCGCCGCTGTGATTGTTCGCTGTGCCGGCGTCGCGGCGCCATTGCCGCCACCGTGGCGCTGGATGGGCTGCACGTCGTGAAGGGTGCCGAACGCCTGCGTCTGTACCAGTTCAACACGCACACGGCGAAGCATTATTTCTGCGATCGCTGCGGCATCTACACGCACCACCAGCGCCGCTCGCATCCCGACCAGTACGGCTACAACGTCGGTTGCCTGGAAGGTGTCGATCCCTTCGCGCTGGGCGATGTTCCCACGGCGGATGGCGTGAACCACCCTTCGGACCGCCCCGCCGTCTGAGCGCGGCGGCATGCCGGGTGCGGGTGGCATGTCGGACAAGGGGATATGGGAAAAGGCATTGCCAAGTACCGATCCCGCCATTATCATTGCCGGCCTCCCGTCGGGGTGTAGCTCAGCCTGGTAGAGCGCTACGTTCGGGACGTAGAAGTCGCAGGTTCAAATCCTGTCTCCCCGACCAACGACATATGCAAAAAGGCCATCCTCGCGGTGGCCTTTTTCGTGTCCGCAGGCGTGCCGCCATGCCCGGCGGGCATGGTAAGCGGCGGCGCAGCGGGTAAACTAGGGGACTTCGATTTTTTTGCAGGAGTTCCCATGGCGCAGTCCCTGGCCCGCACCATCCCCGGCACGCTCGAGCTGCTGCCGTTGGAACAGGTGGGTTTCCAGCGCATGCTGGACACCATCCGCCGCAACTACGAGCGGTTCGGTTTTCTGCCGATCGAGACGCCGGCGATCGAGTTTGCCGACGTGCTGCTCACCAAGACCGGCGGCGAGACCGAGCGCCAGGTGTATTTCGTGCAGTCGACCGGCGCCCTGGAGCAGGGCGGCAAGCCGGATCAGGCGCTGCGCTTCGACCTCACCGTGCCCCTGGCGCGCTACGTGGCCCAGCACGAACGCGAGCTGGCGTTTCCGTTCCGGCGCTACCAGACGCAGCGGGTGTACCGTGGCGAACGCGCACAGCGCGGGCGCTTCCGCGAGTTCTACCAGTGCGATATCGACGTGATCGGCAAGGACGACCTGTCGATTCGTTATGACGCCGAGATTCCGGCCGTGATCCACGCCGTGTTCAGCGAGCTGGGCATCGGCAAGTTCACCATCCAGATGAACCACCGCAAGCTGATGCGCGGCTTTTTCGAGGGCCTGGGCGTCGACGATGCCGAGCGGCAGACGCTGGTGTTGCGCGAGGTCGACAAGCTGGACAAGCGCGGTCCGGACTACGTGCGCCAGACACTCACCGGCGCGGCCTTCGGCCTTTCCACCGAAGCGGCCGACCGGATTCTGGAGTTCGTGCAGGTGCGCTCCACCTCATTGGCCGACGCGCTCGACAAACTGGACGCGCTGGGTCCGGGCAGCGAGACCTTCGAGCAGGGGCGCGCCGAGTTGAAGGAGGTGTTGCGGTTGATCCACGCCTTCGGTGTCCCCGAGTCGGCGTTCGCGTTGAACCTGTCCATCGCCCGCGGCCTGGACTACTACACCGGCATGGTCTACGAGACCACCCTGGACGAGCACCCCGGCATCGGCTCCATCTGCTCCGGCGGCCGCTACGACAACCTGGCCAGCCAGTACACCAAATCGCGCCTGCCCGGCGTGGGTATCTCCATTGGCGCCACGCGCCTGTACTGGCAGCTTCGCGAGGCCGGCCTGATCGAGGCCGGGACGGGCAGCACCGTCCAGGCCCTGGTTACGCAGATGGACGAGGACGCGCTGGCCGCGTCACTGGCGTTGGCCACCGACCTGCGTGGTGCCGGCATCGCCACCGAAGTGGTGCTGGACGGGGCCAAGCTGGGCAAGCAGCTGAAATACGCCAACCGTGCCGGCATCCGCTTTGCCCTGATGCAGGGCGGGGACGAACTGGCCCGCCACGTGGTCACGGTCAAGGATCTGGCCCGCAACGAACAATACGAGGTGCCGCGCGACGAACTGGCACGGACCCTGCGCGTGGAGCTGGAACAGGCCGAAGCGATGGGCTGACCCGCCACGCGCCGCCACGGCCGACACGCCCCACCACATCATCATCCGGCCCCGCCATGCGCCGCGTGCGCGCGGGCCACGCATCCGGAGCTACGCAGTGAACAAGCCGCAAACCATCATCCTCGACGGCAACAGCCTGACCCGCAGCCAGGTCGTGCAGGTGGCGCGTGGCGCCCGCGTGGCACTGGATGGGGCCAAGCTGGGCCGGGTCCAGCGCACAGCGGACTTCCTGGCCGAAAAAGTCAGCTGCGGCGAGCCGATCTACGGCGTCACCACCGGTTTCGGCAGCAACGCCGACAAGCTGCTCGGTTCGCATCGGGTCCGCGACCGGCTGCCGGACGGCAACCCGGATCCAACCCACGGCACCTTGCTGGAAGAGCTGCAGCGCAACCTCATCGTCACCCATGCCGTGTGCGTGGGTGAGCCGTTCTCGGCCGAGGTGGTGCGTGCCATGCTGGTGATCCGCATCAACACGCTGATGCGCGGCCATTCGGGCATCCGCTCGGGCACGCTCAACGCGCTGGCGGACCTGCTCAACCGCAACGTGATACCGGTGATCCCGCAGAAGGGCTCGGTGGGCGCCAGCGGTGACCTGGCCCCGCTGTCGCATCTGGCCATCGTACTGCTGGGGGGCGGCGAGGCCTTCCTCGAAGGCGAACGCCTGCCCGGCGCCGAGGCACTGAAGCGCGCCGGCCTGAAGCCGATCCGGTTGTCCTTCAAGGAAGGCCTGGCGCTCAACAACGGCACCACGCAGATGCTGGCCACGGCGGTGCTGGCGCTGGAACGCATGCAACGCCTCCTGCAGACTGCCGATATGGCCGCGGCCATGAGCCTGGATGCCTTCGCCGGACGCAGCGGAGCCTTGCGCGAGGAGGTGCATGCCCTGCGTCCGCATCCGGGGCAGGTGGCCACGGCCGAGCGCGTGCGCCGGCTGCTGGAAAAATCCACCCTGGTGGATATCCCGTATCACCTGGTGCCGCGTTTCCGCCCGTGGACGGCGCAGGCCTGGAGCGCGCCCGAACAGCAGAGCCAGCGTTTCGATATCGCCTGGGATTGGGTGCCCGTGGACGAGCGCCACGGTCGCGAGGCGTTCTACCAGCGCTTCCTGCCGTTCAAGGGCGGCAAGAAGCACCAGCCGCAGGATGCCTACTGCCTGCGCTGCATGCCGCAGGTGCACGGCGCCGTGCGTGACGCGGTGGCACAGGCCTGCCGCGTCATTGACATCGAGCTCAACGCGGTCACCGACAACCCGCTGGTGTTCCCGGATGCCGAAAACGCCAAGGTGGTCGAGGACCAGGTGATTTCCGCCGGCCATTTCCATGGCATGCCGCTGGCGCTGGTGATGAGCTACGTCAAGGCCGCCATCCCGGTGCTGG
>CAZMKO010000040.1:9129-21705 GCA_964566965.1 uncultured Rhodanobacteraceae bacterium | reverse complement strand
GCCGCGATTCACCCCTCCCGCACCGCGACACGCTCCAGGGCCGGCGCCCGCCGCGACAACCACAGCAGCCAAAGCCCGATCACGATCAACGGCAACGACAACACCTGCCCCATGGTCAGCCACCCCCAGGCCAGATAGCCGATCTGCGCGTCCGGCAGACGCACGAACTCCACTGCGAAACGAAAGCATCCGTACAGCAGCGCGAACAGACCCGATACGGCATAGCGCCGGCGCGGCCGGCGCGAAAACAGCCACAGCACCACGAACATCACGACGCCTTCCAGCAACGCCTCGTACAGTTCCGAGGGCTGACGCGGCAGACCGCCGAACTGCCGCAACGTGTCCGCCCAGGCCGGATGGACGCTGGCATAGGCCGCATCCTCGGCGCGCGCGTGCGGGTACAGCACGGCCCAGGGCAGATGGCTCGGTTTGCCCCACAGCTCCCCGTTGATGAAATTGCCGATGCGCCCCAGGAACAACCCGACCGGCACCAGCGGCGCCACGAAATCCACCGTGTCGAAATAATGCAGCCGCTGGCGACGCGACCACCAGCCCACCGCCGCCAGCACACCGACCAGTCCGCCATGGAAGGACATGCCACCGTCCCACACCCGGAACAAGGCCAACGGATCGGTCCATATCCAGGAAATGGGCTGGTACACCAGCATGTAACCCACACGCCCGCCCACGATGATGCCGAGAATCGCGTAATACAGGAAATCCACGAAGGCATTGGCGTCCACCGGGAGGCGGCCGGCGCGGCGGCGCTTTTCACCCAGCCACCAGCCACCGAAAAACCCGCCCAGGTACATCAAGCCATACCAGCGGATCGCCACCGGCCCCAGCTGCAAGGCCACCGGATCGAAATCTACGACAAAAGGTGCACTCATCGGCCATCGCCTTCGGAACTGCGGCACAGTGTAGCCGGTCGGCGGCCCTGCCCGCCCCGCGAGACACCTCGACGCCGTATACTCGCCATGGGGTGAACATCAGGTCGACATGGTGTTCCGGAGGGGCTCGCGACCGGAGAACGGTCGGCCGCGGCACCGTCTCCGGCGCATGCCGCCCATTGTCGACAAAAAGGGGAAACATCCATGCGTTTTTCGCATTCGTTGGCCGGCCTGGCCCTGGCATTGGCCGCCATGCATGCCGGCCCGACCGTGGCGGTCGCCGCACCGGCGTCCACCGACCCCGCACCGGTCCACGACTTCGCACGCCGAACCGGCATCTCGTCCCCGCGCCTTTCACCGGATGGCCGGCACCTGGCCGTACGCACGGATGACGCTTCCGGCGACAAACACTCGCTGGTGATCTACCAGTTGTCGGACATGTCCATCACCAGCATCCTCAACATGCCCCGCTACCAGGTGCCGTTGCATGCGATGTGGGCCAGCAACGACTGGCTGGTGGTGCAGGTGGGCAAGGAATACGGATCGCTGGACGCGCCGATGGCCACCGGCGAAGTCATCGCCACCAACCTCGACGGCAGCCGCCAGCACTACCTGTACGGCTACAACAACAAGGGACGGCACGCGCGCACGCGCGGCTCGGACAAAGGCTACGGCTACATCGTGGGCCGCCCGGCCAAGCCCAACGGGCACGTCTACCTGCGTGCCGAGCCGTGGGGCCGGGACGACCTCAGCATCATCTACGACATCGACGTGCCGCACGACACCCGCCACCTGCTGGCGCACATGAACGTGCACGGCATGGACTTCCTGGTCGACCCCGACGGCAGGGCCGCCTTCGCCTTCGGCACCAACGCCGACTTCCACGCCGTGGCCTACCGCCGCACCGACCGGGGCTGGGTCTCGCTCGACAGGCAGCAGAGCGGAGTGGATTTCCGTCCGATCACGTTCGCCCCCGACGGCCGGCACATCTACGCCCTGCGCAGCGCAGACGGCGGTCCCGACGCCCTGGTCGAACAGGAGCTCGACGGCAACCAGCGCACCGTACTGGCAAGCGACGATTTTGCCAGTGTCGGCGACGTGCAATGGACCGCGCCTCCCGCCCGCCCGTTCGCCGTATTCCCCGATGCCGGACCCCGCCGCCCCATCTTCATCGCCCCCGACCTCCCGGACGCCAAGCTGTATCGGGCTCTGCAAAAAGCGTTTCCGGGCCAGACCATCGACTTCATCGATTTCAGCCAGGACGGCGGCACGCTGCTGTTCGCCACCTCCAGCGACCGTGATCCAGGCACCTATTTCCTCATCGACACGCATACCCACAAGGTGCGCAAACTGTTCGCCGTCGCCGACTGGCTGCGACCGGAGACCCTCGGCGAACGCCAGGCCATCCGCTTCAAGGCGGATGACGGCACGACACTGGAAGCCATCCTCACCTTTCCCGCCCACCGCGACCGTCGCCATCTGCCGATGGTGCTGCTGCCGCATGGCGGTCCGCACGGGGTCAGCGACGATGTCGCCTACGACAACGACGCCCAGTTCCTGGCCAGCCGTGGCTACCTGGTGCTGCAGGTGAACTACCGCGGCTCCGGCGGACGCGGCGCGTCCTTCCGCAACGCCGGCCACCTGAAATGGGGCACGCGCATCCAGCAGGATCTCATCGACGGCGTGAAGTGGGCCATCGACCAGCAATACGCCGATCCCGAGCGCATCTGCGTCTACGGCGGCAGCTTTGGCGGCTACTCCGCGCTGATGACCACCATCCGCGCGCCGGACCTGTTCCAGTGCGCCGTCGGCTACGCCGGCATCTACGATCTGGCGATGATGTACAAGAAAGGCGACATCCGTTCCCACAAGGCCGGCCGCAGCTACCTGACCGCCGTCATCGGCCGCGACGACGCCGACCTTGACGCCAACTCACCCGACCACCTGGCCGAGCACATCAACGTGCCCGTGCTGCTGGTCCACGGCAAGGCCGACGAACGCGCACCGTTCGCGCAGGCCCAGGCCATGCGCGCCGCGCTGGACCAGGCGCACAAGCCCTACGAATGGATGGCCGTCGCCAAGGAAGGCCACGGCTTCTACAGCGAAGCCCACCGCGCCGAATTCCTGACGCGGCTGCAGGCGTTTCTGGAAAAACACATTGGGGCGGAAGCGCCGACGGCAAACACCAAATAACACCATCACGCACGACACCCTCGCGTGTCGACACACAAAACAGCCCGGCGAAATTGTTTCGCCGGGCCTGTAAAGAATCCTACAACGCGTCCATGGCGCACCAGACACTCAAGGATGCGTATCAACGCGCGGCAGACACTCCCGTCGTGCTCACGTTGCCACAATCGTTGGTGAGAAAATCCTCGATGAGCTTCAATGTCTCACGCTGCTGGCTGGGATACCACGGCATGCTGTGCGGCATGTCGGCAATCTCGTGATACTGCGCCGGGATCTTGTTCTTCACGGCCTTGTAGAAGGGCTCGGCATGAATCTTCCGGGGTGTACGCACGTCACGATCACCGTCAAAGATCAGGATGGGCAGGTGCGCTTTGTCCGTGTTGCGCATCGGATCCATGCCCTTGACCGTCTGGCCTTGCAGGATCCGCTGCAGGCGATTGTCGCTCCAAGACGTGTTCAAGCGCCCCAAATTCGCTACCGGGGCGCCGGAAATGGCGCACTGATACGGTGAAGGCGAACGCACGTCGGCCGCGATAGCCGCAAACCCGCCGTAGGAATATCCGAAAATCGCGATGCGGCCTTTGTCGGCAATCCCCTGATCGACCATCCAGGCAGCACCGTCATCAAGATCATCGGACATTTTCAGGCCCCATTGCCCATCGCCGGCCATCCACAGCTTGCGGCCCAGCCCCTGGGAACCACGATATTGCGGACGCAATACGGCATAACCCCGCGAGGTGAGCATCGGCACCCAGCCGGATGCGTCCCAACCCATGTAATCGCGGGCCCACGGGCCACCGTGTGGCATGATGATCGTTGCCGCCGGATCGTCGCCCTTCGACCAGCCCGCCGGCAAATCGAGAATCGCCGGAATCGTCAATCCATCCCGTGCTTCGTAACTGACCCAACGCTGCTCACCGGTCATGCCCGGCTTGATCCATGGCCGCGTGCTGCCAAGATTGACGATTTTCTTGCCGTCCTCAAGCAGGTGGAACGCCTCCGGCTCACTGGCACTGACGGTCGTGAAAAGCACCTTCGAAAAGTCATCCGTATAGCTGGAAATATCCACCTCGCGTCCGGGAAACGCTTTCTCGATACCCTCTTGAATGGCTTTCATCGTCGGATCGACGTACACCGTCTGCGGCGATGGCCCCGCCACGATAAAACCCAGCACCTTGTTGAAATTGCTTGGCTGCTTGCCGAATACGAGACCAGCAATGGAAAAATTGGCGTCGGCCACCGCCGGTTCCGGATCGAACTTCTGCGTCCGGGCGTCATACAGGCGCACTTGGGCTTTGTCCGAAAACTGATCCGTCAGCACGTAGTATTTACCGGTATCGTCGTCAACGCCGATCACACTGACAGCGTGGCGCTCGGACAACTTCGTCTTCAACGGCGGCTGTTTATCAAACTCACCGGTCTTGACGTTCCGGATCAGGATTTCCTGATCGTAGTCGTCCCCCACCGGATCGATACGCGACTTGACCAGAAGCTTGCCGGTGCGCGGATCGAACAATTCGGGCGATGTACGCAACCCGCCATTGAACAACAATTCGGCATCCCCGGTCTTCAAATCGTACAGGTAATAACCCGCCATGAGACTGGCACCGCTCAACCGCCGTATGATGACATGGGACGGATCCACCGGAAGCATGTCTACCAGAGATGCCGTGCCACTCAGCTCCAGGCATCGCTCAGTGTCTTTGCTGATGCCCAGCCGACGCCGACCGCTGGCAAACGCCTCATCAAATTTTTTCTGGTCCACGCCTGTCAGATAGGCCTTGGTGATAAACGTGCGCGTCGCTCCCGTAACACTGCCTTCTCCGCAACCACCCAACTGCCCTGTCCACTCCTGACGCGCCGCGGCAAGAATTTTTCCGGACTTCAAGGCATAAGCCCCGATGAACTTCATGCGTTCACCGGACGGCGTCACCACCGTAGGGCCCTTGGCAAGTGCACTCGTGTCCCACGTGGCCAAGGCCGTTTCCTCGGCATCGCCTGGTGCCGGCACCAGGCCCACCAGATATTTGCCGTCCGGACTCATGGTCACCGATTGCAACGCCGGCTCGCGCGCCAGGTTTTCGATGGAGATCGGATCGGTGGCCGCATGCACCGTTCCCACCCCCGACATCAACGCCATGACGCCTGCCAAGATGGCCGCCCATCGTGTTTGTTGCATTGCCGCATCTCCCCTGAAGCCACTCATTGTGACGAAACCGTTTCCGCCGCAACGAGCGAACATCACCAGTCAATCAACTCATGGAAAAACGGAAGGCGACACGATGTCGCCTTCCGTCCAAATACCACTTCCAGGTCGATCAGAAGTGCAGATTGGTTCGCACGAAGAACGTGCGCCCGAACCAGTCGTACTGCGAACCTTCCAGCGGCACGTTGCCCTTGCGAGCAAACATGCCCGAGGAAATCCGATCCGGCTCCTTGTCAAACAGGTTGCGGATACCGAAGGTCACGCCCCACTTGTCCTGATCGTAGGCCACTGAAACACTATGGCGGAACTGCCACCCCGCCTTGATGTCGCGCGCAGCGTCTTCGTAACCAAAATAGTTGAAGTACCGATCATAGTACTTACTCATGGACGTGCTGCTGATGTACTTGCCCTGCCAGCTGTAGGTCCAATCGCCCCGCTTCAGGCTGACATGCGAGATGCCGACCGTCTTCGGACGACCGATGTCACCCACAAAGTTGGTGGACGCATAACCGCTCTCTTCGGACGAATCGAACTCCTGCAGGCGATCCTCGATGGTGTAGGTGACCTGCAAATCGGCCGACAGCTTGCCGAACGAGTAGTCGCCGCTGTAGTTCATCTGCAAGTCGTAACCACGTGAACGTTCCTTGTTCAAGTTGATGAACGTGGCATAGATATCCGTGATCATGTACGGATTGGCCGGATCGCTACCCGGGTTGCGGTTGAACATGTTGCAGAACGTGTTCGGATACACCGGTCGCGAGTAGCAGCTTCCCACGATCACACCGGCATCCAAGGTATCGATCTCACCCCTGATGTTGTAATCGAAATAGTCGACCGCCAGATTGAAGTCGGCGAATGTTGGCGTCCAGACAAAGCCAAGGCTTTTGGCCTTGGAGGTTTCAGGCTTCAGGAAATCCTTGCCGCCTCCCTTGTAGCTCTTCGCGCTGGAGCCACCGCCGGCGTAGTTGTCCGGAATACCTGCTGCCGCACAATGAGCCTTGATCAAATCATTGGTGCTTTCATTCCAGTTGATGCACGGATCCACCGTCATCTGATCCAAGAAGCCGGTCTGATCGCCCAGATAAAGCTCATACAAACCCGGCGCGCGATACGAGGTTCCAATGGAACCGCGAATACGCCATGCCGGCGTCAATTGCCAGCTCAAACCCGTTTTCCATACATGGTCCCAATCGCCAACGCTGTTGTAGCGGAACACGCGGCCCGACAAATCAACCGACAATGATTCGAAACCAGGCACCCCCTTGAGGATCGGAACACCTACCTCGGCGAAGGCCTCGCGAACGTTGTCACGTCCCTTGGTGGTTTGAGCGGATGAATAACCCCACTCGTAACCGGCGGCGTTGTTGGCATCCGGTTCATCATCTATACGGGTTTGACGGAACTCCAAGCCAAATG
Source organism: uncultured Rhodanobacteraceae bacterium (assembly GCA_964566965.1). Lineage (GTDB taxonomy): Bacteria > Pseudomonadota > Gammaproteobacteria > Xanthomonadales > Rhodanobacteraceae > Oleiagrimonas. The sequence goes on along the minus strand of CAZMKO010000040.1, from coordinate 15,003 downwards.
CGGAGGACACCCCGCCAGCCGGCAGCTCGAACAAGTCACCCGTGAACACGCCATTGAAATCGATCTGGGTGTAGGTCGTCTTGCCCTTGGTACGCATGCCGACAGCATTGATGAGATCACCCATGCGCTCGCCGCTCAGAATACTCGGGTCAAAGTAATTGATCGGCAAAGCCGTCACTTCGTTGGCCGGCTTGGCCAAGTCGGCGCTGACACGGGTATCAATACCCATATGACCATAGGTTCCGCTGGAGTGACTGTAGGTGCCGTTCAACTCCCATGACCAGGTGTCGGAGGATTCAAAAAGGCCGGACAGTTTGGTGGCCAGATAGCTGTAATCAACCTTGACCTCGTCATTGGAGGTGTACGGCATAATCGGAGCATAGATCTCGCCGTCATCCGGGTTCAGCACATACGGGAAGAACTGGCGGAAACCCTGGGTGTTCGTTTCGCGGTGGTTGTACAGGAACTGCGTATCCCAGTTGACCGTACCGAACGTCAAGCCGGTGCTCGCGTACAAACTTGCATTGCGATTCTTGTTAATAACCCACTCATCGCCCGCAAACGGGAAGTTGTTGACATCTTCGTAGTAGGCGCCATCAGGGTTGCCATCGTCATAACGCGGCGTCGGCACCGGGCGCGGGTGATAGCCCTTGAACGGGCCGATGGTGCTGCCGTCCTTGGAAGGCACGTACCGGGTCTGGAATTGATCCGCGTAGCGCATGATGGTGTTGGCGTACAGGCTGTCACACCCGGCCAGGGAAGTGCCTTCCAAAATGGAATGGTCGACACGGTCGATGCGCTGGCCATCGGCGCCCCAAACCATGTCCTTCGAGCACTTCAGGAAGTTGCGATCTTTGACCGCCAGGGGGAACTGTTTCTGGATCTGCGCGGCGACCATCGCGTGGCCGTTGCTGAAGTTCCAACCGGTGCCGATGGAAGCGGTCGCCTGCTCGCCGCCGCCATGCTGCGGCACGCCCACGGAGGCGTTCATCTCCACACCATCGATGTGCTTGCGGGTGATCAGGTTGACCACACCCGAGATCGCATCAGACCCATAAATGGAGGACGAGCCATCCTTCACAATCTCGACGCGGCCCAGGATCACGGAGGGCACGACATTCAAGTCGAATGCGCCCACTGCGCCACGGGTACCGGCAGGGCCGGGACGCTGACCATCCAACAAGACCAAGGTACGGTTGGCACCCAGACCACGCAGGTCGATAGGCTTGACACCGGTACCACCGTCAACCAGATAGCCGCTGAATTGGCCGTTGATCTGGGTACTACCGGCAGCGACGGCCGTGCCTTGCAAAAGATCAGCGGTATCGAACGCACCAGCGGCGAGATCCGCCTGCACGTTGATGACCTGCACCGGCGCCGTGGTCTCGTATTCCGGGCGCTTCAGCAACGAGCCGGTGACGGTGATGGTCTCCATCTCCTTGGCATTCTGGCCCTGGTCGTTGGACTGATCCGTGGTGGTCTGATCTTGCGGCTGCGCAGCAGACGCGGGCGCGGCGTGCGCGTAGGCGGCACCGGCCATGAACAGGCCGGCGCAGATGGCCGAAGCCAAAAGCTTGCGGTTCATAAGGTGAACCCCTCCCAGTAGTACTGAATTGGTTGATCTTTCGTACCAACTGCCATCACGGCGGTTGGCTTCCCCGAAAGGGCTTCAGTGAGCCGAAATGGTTGTTTTCCCCTGAAGTCCCCATCGCGTTTTTTGTTAACGCGGAGTTCACGTTAGCAATCACTTAACCAAATTGCAACCACTACGCACCGTCGAGAAATTGACGCGAATGTCTTCATTTTGTTGATATTTTGCCTTGGTGGTACGGACGGGACACGCCGTGAACACCGGGTTACCCATCACCCGCCCAGCTCCATCATGCCGTCGCCAACGACTACCCCCCCAGACCCGAACCGGCGCTCGATGATGCAGCCCTTGCCGTCGTGGTCGACGGCGATCAAGGTGCTGGCGCGGGTGCCGTAGCGGTTGCCGCGGATGAAGGCGGCGGACAGTTCGCGCTCCAGTTCGATGCCCACGCCGGTGTCGGGCAATACGGCGTCGGGCCAGCGGCTGTCGTCAGCCAGGGCGTCGAAAAGACGGTCGAAATCGTCGTCGCCGGCGTCGATCCAGGTGCGCAAGCAGGCGACCAGTTTGCGGGTCTTGGGCCAGGGCGCGTTGAAGTCGGCATTGGAAAGCCCGTGCACGCCGGGGACCACACGTTGCCGGCGCAGGTGGGGATGGTTGCCGAGGTAGTACGCCTCGCCGGCATCGCACCACAGCAGATTGAATGGCCGGTAGTCGGCGGCCTGCGCGGCAAGCTCGCTTTCGTACGCGGCGGCGGTTCCGGTGCCGCGCAGGTAGTCGGCCACCAGATGCCCGCGCGAGGCGCCGTCCAGGCTCGCCGCCGGATCACGCACGTTGGTGACGACACCGGCACGGCCACGATCGTCCACGCCCATCCAGGTACCACCGGCACGGAGATCGCGACCGGCCATGAGGTGGGGCGCGTCGTCCCAGCGGGACAATGGCGCCGAGGGACGGGCATGCATTTCGTCGCGGTTGCCGAGCAGCAACAAACGCCAGCGGGGGTGGGCTTTCCAGGCCATGGCAATGAGGCACATGCGGGCATTATGGCCGGTGTCCCGCAGTGCGCAACCTGGCGCGCGGCCGGATGCACCCGGTGCAATCGACGGGTATCGGACACATCGATCGCGGCTGAAGCCGCTCCCACAAAAAAGAGCGTGGTCGCCGAGGATGCCGACCGGGTGGCGGTTCGGGCGATAATGGCCGCCATGCACCGACACTTCATACCGTTTGTCCTGTCCCTGCTCCTGGCCCTGTTCACGGCCGGCGCCGGTATGCCCATCACGGCCCATGCCGCCGATACCGATGCCAAACAGGCCGCGACGGCGAAAAAACTGGCCGAGGTGAAGCAACGCATCGCCAAGCTGGCGCGCGAACAGCGCGAGGCCGGTACGCGACGCGACAGCATCCAGAAGAAGTTGGCGCAACAAAGCGACAAGCTGGCCGCGGCGGCACGGGCGGTGCGTGAAAGCGACCAGGCACTGGCCGACAACCAGCACAAGCTCGATGAGCTGACCGGCCAGCGCGACGCGCTGAAGACCCACCTGGCCACACAGCGCGATGCCCTGGCCGACCTGCTGCGCGCCGCCTACAAGATCCGCCCGGATTCGGACCTGCGCCTGCTGCTGGGCAACGAAGACCTGGCACGACTGGCACGCGCGCTCGCCTATTCGCGCTATTTCCAGAAAAACCGCATGCAGCGCATCCAGCGACTGCTGGGACAACTGGACCGCTTGCAACAGGTCCAGGCCGACATCCAGACCGAACGCGCCGCACTCGAAAAAAATCGCGCCGAACGCCAGTCTCGTGTCCAGTCGCTGGACACCGAGCGCGCCGCCCAACGCAAACTGCTGGCCGAGGTAAAAACGCAACTGGGTGACAAGAAGCGGCAGATGCGGCAACTGGAAGCCGACCGCAAGTCGCTGGCGACACTGCTGAAGAAGCTGCGCGACGTGATCAAGGACGTTCCCGACCAGCTTCCCGGCAGCGCGCCATTCGCGAAGCTGCGCGGCAAGCTGCCGTGGCCGGTCAAGGGCAAATCCTCGTCGGCCAACGAGGGTCTGCACATCACCGCCGCGCGTGGCACGCGCGTGCATGCCGTGGCCCACGGCCGCGTGGTCTATGCCGACTGGTTGCGCGGTTACGGCCTGCTGGTCATCGTCGACCACGGCCAGGGTTGGTTGAGTCTCTACGGCGACAACGAATCGGTGCTGCGTCATCCCGGCGACTGGGTCAACGCCGGCGACACGATCGCCACCGCCGGCGCCAGCACGGGCGACGATGCCGGGGTATATTTCGGGTTGCGCCACCATGGCAAATCGGTGAACCCGTTACCTTGGCTGGGAAAACGCTGATGCCGTCCCCATACCGTAGCGGCACGCCACGGTGAACCCCCGCCGCGCCACGTGGTCCGTTGCATTGCGCCCCTCCCGGAGATACCGAATGCGTCACGCCCTCGTTTTCGTCGCCGCCATCGCCCTTGCCGCCCCGCTTGTCGCGCGCGCGCAGGAGCAGGTGCCGACGATGCCGGCCACCGGCGCCTCCAGCGCCGACGACGCGCCCGTACCGGCGTCCAGCAGCGGCCCGCGGCCGGATCGCCCCGCGCTGGACGACATCCGCAATTTCACGCGCGTGTACGAGATCATTCGGCAGGCCTACGTGAAGAAGGTCGACAACAAGGAACTCATGAATGCCGCCATCTCCGGCATGTTGAGCGAACTCGACCCGCACAGCGCCTGGCTGGATCGGGAAGGCATGCAGGCGCTGGAGGAAGAAACCGACGGCAAGTACGCCGGCCTGGGCGTGGTGGTCAGCAGCCGCGACCACCAGCTGGTGGTGGTGTCGCCCATCGACGACAGCCCGGCCGCCAAGGCCGGCCTGACTTCCGGCGACATCATTGTCAAGATCGACGGCAAGCCGGTCGATCCGCAGAACGTGCAGGCCTCGATCGACAGCCTGCGTGGCGAGGCCGGCAGCAAGATCACCCTGACCATATGGCACCCCAAGGCCAGCGAACCGGTGACCAAGACCCTGACCCGCGCCGTCATCAAGATGGAAAGCGTGAAGGTCCGCGAGCTGGAACCCGGCTACGTATACATCCGCATCAGCCAGTTCCAGCGTGACACCGGGCACGAATTGAACCGCAAGCTCGGCGACTATATCGAGCAACACGGCCAACCGCGTGGCGCGGTGCTGGACCTGCGCTCCAACCCCGGCGGCCTGGTCTCGGCGGCCACCAGTGCGGCCGACACGTTCCTCGACGACGGACTGATCGTGAGCACCCGCGGCCGCATCAAGGGCAGCGACCTGAGTTTCCAGGCCCATCCCGGCGACCTGCTGCGGCAGGCCCCCATGGTGGCACTGGTGGACCACGGCACCGCCTCGGCGGCGGAAATCCTGTCCGGCGCGTTGCGCGACCACCATCGCGCCCTGGTCATGGGCCAGCGCACGTTCGGCAAGGGCGTGGTGCAAACCGTGCTGCCGGTGGACGACGACCACGTACTGAAACTCACCACGGCGCGCTACTACACGCCCAACGGCACCTCGATCCAGGCCGAGGGCATCACACCGGACATCGTCATTCCCGACCTGGTTGCCCGCACCGGCGATGCTCCGCCACGGCTGATCGATTCCGAATCGGACCTGCCGCACCACCTGGCCAATGAAAAACCGGACCAGGCCGCGCCCGCCACCGCCGCCACCAGCGCCAACACCGGCGAGCTGGCGGAAGACGACTACGCGCTGGCGCAGGCATTGAGCGTGCTGAAGGGCATGGCGTTGTCGCGGCGCAGCGGCAAGTAACCGGCCATCGCGGCTGAAGCCGCTCCTGCACAGGGTCGGGCGTTTTTCGAGGTTCCCTGCAAGAAGCCAAGGGGTTGAAACCGACCCGACCACCATCCGAGGAACCATGACGGGCGCGAGCCCGAATCGCGACGCATCTACGCCTCGTCGCCTTCCCTGTCGTCGTCACGACGACGCACCAGAACCCGCACGGCGACGATGCCCAGTTCGTAGAGCAGGCACATCGGCACGCCCAGCATGATCATGGAGGTGGCATCCGGTGGCGTGACCACGGCGGAAATGGCGAACGCGACGACAATGGCATAGCGTCGCCACTTGCGCAGCTTGTCCACATCCACGATGCCCACCGCCGCCAGCGCCAGGATCACCACCGGCACCTCGAAGCACAGGCCGAAGGCGAAAAACATCAACACCACGAAATTGAGGTAGTGGGTGATGTCGGTCATCATTTCCACGCCGGCCGGCGTCACCGCGGTCAGGAAACG
>CAZMKO010000040.1:0-9029 GCA_964566965.1 uncultured Rhodanobacteraceae bacterium | reverse complement strand
CCAACCGGAAGCCGTGCCACCAGCGGCGCCGCCAGCTGGGTGTAGAGGTCGTTGGCAAAGGGAATCAGCGCCAGCAACACCAGCAACACCGTGAACACGGCCTTCAGCAACCGCGAGCGCAATTCGATCAGGTGCGAGAACAGGCCCTGGTCTTCGTCGTCGTGGTCAGTGCTTGCCATCGCCTGCATCGCTGGAAGGGTCGGTATCGTCACCCAGCGCCGACGGCGCCGGTGCATTCGGTTCGGCCGGCGGCGGCGTCTTCGTGTCGCGGGTCTGCCGTTCCTGCTCGGCCGCCAGGGCGCGCGCCTGCGCGCGCACCTCGGCCATTTCGCTCTGCATCTTGCGCAAGGTATCGCTGGCCTCGCTCTGCGCGGCCTCGGCGTCGGCCGCGGCCTTGCGTGCCGCACGGCGGATTTCCTCGATTTCCAGCTCGCGCTCGACCTCCGCGCGCACGCTGTCCCAGCCGCTGCGCAGGCGGCGGACCATGGCACCCACGGTACGCGCGGCGCCGGGCAGCTTCTCGGGGCCCAGCACCAGCAACGCGATCACCGCCAGCAACAGCAGCTTGCCCAGGCTGAAATCGAACATGCCCGGTTCCTTCAGCGCACGCCGTCAGGGCTTGGCGTCACGCGGCGCCTCCTCGTGCTCGCGACTGCTCGCGGCGGACTCGGCCGGCGGATCGGCCTTCAGCGACTCGTTGCCGGCCGCCTTGTCGGTGTCCGCCTCGTCGTCCTCACCGTCGTCACCACGCAGCGCCTTCTTGAACTCGCGCACGGCATTGCCGAGATCCGGTCCGATCTTGGTCAATTTCTTGGTGCCGAACAGCGCCAGCACGATAACGAGCAGGATGAGCCAATGCCAGATACTGTCTAAACCCATAACCACCTCTGGCGGAGCCGGGCGCGCGGTGGCGGCGCCGGCGCGATCCGCCTGTAAGCCTGCGTCTAGGATACCTGTTTCCCGCCGCCGGCGGCAGACCGGCGGCTGACCCGGGGTGCCCGCCGCGATCCGGGTCGATGGACCGCGGCGGCACCGGTCAACGCGGGCCCGCCCGCGACACCGTCACTGCACCGTGTCGGCACGGCTATAGCGGCGCAGGCGCTCCTGGAACGTGCTGATCTGCGTCGGCACGTCCTTGACGCCGCCTTCGAGGATGCGCCGCGGCGTGATGCCGTGGCCGTATATCGCCTCGTTGTCGTCGTAGTCGGCGGTGATCGCGGTACCGTCCAGGGCCACGCCGGCGAACAGGCCGCGAGCGCGCGAGTAGGAGTAGATCTCCGCCTTCAGCTGGGCATCGGTGGACGCGTGCGCGTCGCGACCGACGGGACCGGCGGCCACGGCCGCGTTGGCACCGAGGGTGAACTTGCCGTTGACGATGCGATCCACGCCACGTTGGGTACGAAACACCAGAATCACGTCGGTGGACGACACCCCGGCCTGGAAACCGATGCTGCCGCCGGTGACGTCGATGAACAGCGGCGGCGACCAGGTGCCATCCTCGTTGCGCAGGGAGATCAGTCCGTTGCCGTGGCGACCGCCGAAGATCAACCCGGCCTTGACCAGGTCGGGCACCACGGCGACCGCCTTGGCGTCACGCAGCAGATCCTGGGGAATGCCCCGGTCGGGCGATTGCTGGACCTTGTCCAGTACCTGCACGGCGCGATCGGCCAGTTTCAGGCTGTTGTCGCGGTCCTCGACGCTGGCGGCCGCCTGGGCCACGGTCAGCGCGCCGCAGGCCAGCAACACGCCGGCAACGACGATTCGGAACAGGTTCTTGTGCTTCATGCCGGTCTCCAGAAAATGAGCGAACGTCGCCCGCCACAAATTGTGCCACGGTCTGTCAAAATGACCGCTGTTTGCCGGTGATGACATGATGACGGGCACGCGACACTACATCGGCCTCGGCGACGAGGTTCAGGCCAGCCTACCGCGCACGGGTGTACTGCTGGTTAATCTCGGCACGCCGGAGGCCCCCACCGCGGCGGCGTTGCGCCCCTATCTGGCGGAATTTCTCGGCGACCCGCGTGTCATCGAATCCCCGCGCTGGTTGTGGTGGTTGATCCTGCACGGCTTCATCCTGCGCGTGCGTCCGGCCCGCTCGGCCGCGGCGTACCGACGCATCTGGGCGCCGGAAGGCTCGCCACTGCGTGTGCACAGCGAGGCACTGGGCAACGCACTGGGTCACGAATTGGCCGGGCGTGGCGACGCGGTGCCGGTGCGCCTGGCCATGCGCTACGGCCGGCCCGGCATTGCCGACACCATGGCCGCCCTGCAACGCGAAGGGGTCGGCAAACTGGTGGTGCTGCCGCTGTACCCGCAGTATTCGGCCACCAGCACCGGCAGCGTGGTCGACGCGGTGGCCGATGCCTTGAAGGCATTGCGCTGGACACCGCAATTGCACCTTTTGGGCGACTACCACGCCCACCCCGCCTACCTGGACGCGCTGGCGGCCAGCGTGCGCGAGCATTGGGACACCCACGGCCGCGGCGAACGCCTGCTGATGAGCTTCCACGGCATTCCGCAGCGCTACGCGCGCGCCGGCGACCCGTACGCCGAGCAATGCCGCGCCACCGCGCGCGGGCTGCGCGAGCGGCTGGGACTGGATCCCGACAGCGCGCCGATGAGCTTTCAGTCGCGGGTCGGCCGCGAACCCTGGCTGGCGCCCTACACGGATGTCACCGTGCGCGAATTGGGTGCGCAGGGGGTGCGACGCCTGGACGTCATTTGTCCCGGCTTCGCCGTCGATTGCCTGGAGACGCTGGAGGAAATCGCCATGCAGAACCGGGATTTTTTCCGCAACGCCGGCGGCGCGGAACTCAGCTACATCCCGGCGCTGAACACACGCCCGGACCACGTGCGGATGCTCGGTGACCTGATCGCGCCATATCTTTGAAACCGCGCGGCCATCCAGTTACAGGGCTTGTCCGGGTTTCATGAAACCCTTGTGGGAGGGGTTTCAACCCCGACGGGCCGGATGGACCGGCAGCTTGGCAGGTGCGGAACCATCGCGGCCACGGGGCGCGATCAGGGAGCCTCGGGCGGGTCCAGGCCCAATACATCCAGCCCCTGCTCGAAGCGTACGTCGACCGGGATGTCCGCGCTCTTGAGTCGCTTGAGGTCGTCCGCCAGTTGCGGGCCGATCTTGCCCATGGTCGCGCTCATGGCCTTGGCACCGGCGTAATCGCCGTCGCCCTGAAGGGTGAGAATACGCCGGGACAGCGAACGGATAGCCGCATGCATCCGCTTGGCATCGACGCGGTAGCGCCCGTCGTCGTCGCGCGCGATGGCGCCGTGCTCGAGGAAATAGTTGAAGCGCACCATGTTGGCCGTGGCGTGCGCGTCGGCGGCGCCGAACCGCACCGACCGCAACATGCCTGCCAGGAAGGTGACGTAGTTGTCCATCAACTTGTCGGCATCCAGCTCGTCCTTCGCGGCAAGCTGCTCGACCATGTACAGGCCCAGCACATCGGCCTTGCCTTCCTCGAAGCTGGAGGCCTGATCCTTGAGGGCCTTGCGCACCGTGCTCTTGCCGTCCACGGTGTGCTTGATGCCCAGCCCGTGCGCGACTTCATGGAACATGGTGTTCTGGAAAAAGGCATCGAAGGTGAGGTGTTTCTGCTGGTCCGCCGCGATCAGCTGCTTGCCGATCGGCAACATGATCTTGTCGAACTTGGCACGCATGACGTTTTCCAGCTGCAGGCGCCGCGTGCCCTTTTCCAGCTGCACCTTCTCGTCGTTGGGCAGGTTGATGGCGATGGTCTTGGCGCCGACGTTGGCGTCACCGCCGTAGTACACTGCGAAATAGGCATTGAGGTCGGCATCGGTGCCGGGGGTCTCAGCCTTGTAGGCCGCCGGCACCGGCAGGTCGCGCTGCAGCTCGGGCAGGTAGGCCGCGAAACGCTGCAGTTTCCGGCTCCACTCGCGGTCCTTCAGCAGCACGTAGGACTCGTAGCTGGTCTTGTAGCCGTACAGCTGGTCCTCGTAGGTCTCGATGGGACCGATGACGATGTCGACCGGATTGTCCTTCATGGCCATCCAGGCGAGATCGCTGTCACGGTAATTGTCGGACAGCAGCGCATCGGCACGCTTGCGCAGGTAGGTGGCGAAACCCTCGTTCCGGGCCAGCGTCGCCGCCTGACGCAGCAATCCGGCGGTCTTTTCCAGATCCTCCCGGTAAGCTTCGTGGTACGGCACCGTTTCCAGCTCACCGCCCTCATCGCGGCGCAGCAGGGTATACAGCGAGGCCTTGTGGGGCAACGCCGACGCCTCGAATTGGTCCGCCGTCATGTCGTGCGGGTAAAACTGCAGGCCGGGCGGGCGCGCGTCCACACCCGGCACGAACGGATGATCGTCGTTGAGCCGGTCCCACGGCCCGTAATTGATCTCGAAAAGGCGTCGCGTGGCGTCGTCGTGGATACGCGATTCCAGGGCCGCCTTGTCGCGCACCGATTGGCGCCACCACAGCTTGTCGGTACTCTGCGCCGCCTCCACCAGCAACGCCAGCATGCGTTTCTGGTCCGCGTCCAGGTCCGACAGGTCGGCATCGAGCCTGACCGTGGCGTAATCATCCAGATGGTTCGCGGCCCAGGAACCCGCCGCGGACGCCGCGCTCGCGGCCACGGCCGTCGTATCGGCGGCGGCCGGCGCGGCCGGGTCGGACGACGGCGCATCGTGACAGCCGGCCAGGATCAGGCCGGCAGCAAGCAGGGACAGGGCAAGCAACGAACGGGGCATGAATGACATCCTGATTCAGATGCGCCCATCTTAGAACATGTGAAAAAACGCCCACCTGTTGCGCGTGTCCCGCACGGGATCAGGCGTCGTCCAGGGAAAAGATCGTTTCAATCGGCAACCCGAACACGCGCCCGATACGGAAAGCCAGCGGCAGGCTGGGGTCGTACTTGCCGGTTTCGATGGCGTTGACGGTCTGGCGCGACACGGCCAGGGCCTCGGCCAGCCGCGCCTGGGACCATTCGCGTTCGGCGCGCAGTTCGCGCAGGCGGTTGTTCATGCCTTGCTTCATCCGGATGCGGTATCAACACATGCCTTTCAGGCCGTACTTGCGCCGGCACCACCAGCCGGCCACGCCGTACACGACGAACATCAACGGCAGCACGTTCACCAGCGCGCCCTTCAACGCCAGCACGCCCATGTTCTGCAGCATGCCGCCGGCAAAGGTCAGCACGCCGACGATACCGCAGGTGAGGTAGGTGGCCTCGATCTGCACGCGCCGCTCCAGCTCGTCGCAATGCTGGATGTAATCCCACATCGCCCAGACCACCCAGGCGATGGGCAGCACCGGCAACAGGGCCAGCAACGCGCGGCACCAGGTCGGCAGATCGGCATCACGCGTCAGGGCGAGCAGGGCCATGGCCAACACGTACCCGACGAATGCCGGCAGAACCTGACGCATGTACCGCCGATGGGCGCGGTCCAGCAGATCGTCGCTGATCCAGGGGGTCATCACCAGCCAGAGCAGGCCGCACACGAGGCACACGCTGGCCATGGGAAACAACACCCGCACGAACGGGTCGGCCGAGGCGGGTGCCACCCAGGTGGCGATACCGAGTCCGGTCAGCAGACAGGCCAGCCCGATACCCAGCGCCCACAATGCCAGGTACCGGAACCAACGCTTGCGCGTCATGACCGGCTCGTCACGGGTCGGGTTCGTCATGGCGTGTGCTCCTGTGACAGGCCGTGCAGAAAGGTGTCCAGCACCTTGGCGAAGGCGCGCGGCTGGTCCAGCATCACGAAATGGCGTGCGTCCTTGACCGCCACCACGCGCGCGTCCGGCGCATTCGACAGCAGGCCGCGATAGAAGGCGAGCTTGCCGGCCTCATCCGGAAACATCGCCGCCTGCGTGCTGTTTTGCGCGTCCCGGCGATCCTTGTCGTAGTACGGCATGATTTCCAGGATCGGCACCTTGGCCTTGGCCAGACCCGGACGGTAATCGGCCTCCAGGTCCGCGGCCGCATACGCCGCCACGGCCTTCGGATCGCTCTTCACCAGATGCGGCACGGCGGCGGCCGCGAGGTCCGGGTCGATCACGCCCACGCGCCGCATGTAGCCGTCGGCATAGGCCTTGAACCGGGCCGTCGACATGCCGGCAAGCTGTTGCTTCATGCGTTCGGCCGCTGCCTTGCGCTGGCCGGCATCCACGTCCTGCATGCCCGGAAAGACCGGCAGGCCGTCGACTGCCACGGCGCCACCCAGCAGTTCCGGGTGCTCGCCGGCAAACCGCAACGCCAGCGTGCCGCCAATGCTGTGTCCGACCAGTACCGGCTTGTCCAGATGCCGGGTGGTGATCAGCTCGTGCAATGACTGGTCGGCGCGATCCAGCAGGTTGCCGGCCGCGGGATCGGGCTTCGGTGCGGGCACACCGTCGAACCCGGCCAGCGTCACCGCGTACACGCGATGGGTGGCCTGCAGATGACGAATCACGTCCGCCCACGACCACGGCCCGGACTCCAGACCGGGCACCAGGATCACGGCCGGCCCACGATCGCCGAACCGCTGCACCGCCATGGTGCCCACCTCGAAACGCTCGCGGGCCGCCGGCAGGGGCGTCAACACGGTATCCGCCGCGCCCGCCGTCGATCCGGCGCCGGCCATGGTCGCCGGCCCCACCTGCAACAAGGCCGGCCCCGACGGCGGTGTCATCACCGACCCGGCCAGCCACGCGCTCAACAAACACATCAATGGAAAACCACACATGACCCTGCCCTCCGCATGTCAAGTTACCTTGACACGGAAAGGTACGCTTCCGCGTTTGCCATGTCAAGCTTACTTGACATGTCGTTTGCGTCGAAACGATCACATCTACCGTCACGCATGACGCATGGGCAACCACTCGCGGCACACCGCATGATGTCCGCTCAGCGTGACGAGATGTATTTCTCGCGTCGGATCTGGCGCACCGAAAGCCCGGCTTCCTTGAGCGCGGCAAAGGTGGCGTCGACCATGTCGGGATTGCCGCACAGATAGGCGATGTCGCCTTCAGGGTCCGGCTCCAGCTCCGGCAACACGCTCTGCACGTAACCCAGGCGATCGCCGGGACGCGGATCGGGGCGGGCGCCGCGACTGAGGCAGGGATGGAAGGTGAAGTTGTCGTGCGCGCGGGCGAAAGCCTCGAATTCTTCGCCGTAAAGCACCTCGGTCTCGTTGCGGGCGCCGTACAGCAGCACAAAACGGCAGCCACGTTCGCGCATCAGCTTCTCAATGCCCGGCAGCATGGCCCGATACGGCGTCACGCCGGTACCGGTGGCAATGAGGAGGTAACGCCGGTTCGCGTCGGCATCCATCAGGCAGAAACGGCCGTAGGGCCCGCTGGCCTCGATCTCCTGACCGTGCTCCAGGCCGCCCAGCAGACGGGTGGCCGCCCCTCCCTCGACATAGCTGACAGCGATCTCCACCCGCCGCACTTCATCGCTGTCGGCTTCGCCGACCGTCGCCACCGAATAGCTGCGCTTGGTGGGTTTGCCGTCGTCGTACTGGAAATGCACCTGCAGGAACTGGCCCGGCTTGAAGACCAGCGGCTTGCCGTCCACCCGCTCGAACGCCAGATGACGCACGGTGGGAGCCAGCATGAAGCTGTCGACAAGGCGCAGGGGGAAGTGTTCAATCATGAAATCGATCCGTTCTGGCGGCGGGCGCGGGCAGGGCCGTTATGATAAGCGTCCGTCCGTGTGGTTGAAACCGCGCCAATCGGGCGCATGTAATCCTTCTTTTCCGGCCGTTCGCCCGCCGTGGCGGCGCGCATGCCGTGGTCACCGATGCCGCGGGCAGTGTGCCCGCGCCGCCGACACCGCGCCATGACCGATGTCACGACGCGCCGGGCGTCCGTGTTGCACCGAATCAGGCCTGCCCATGTCCGACACCCCTGCACTCGCCATCGACCACCTGCGCAAGGTCTACGCCGGCGGCACCGAAGCCCTCAAGGGCGTCTCGCTCCGTGTCCAGCCTGGCGATTTTTTCGCCCTGCTCGGCCCCAACGGGGCCGGCAAGTCCACCATGATCGGCATCATCAGCTCGCTGGTGAACGCCACCGGCGGTGATGCGCGCGTGTTCGGCACCTCCATCCACGACGACCGCATGGCGGCGATGCGCATGATCGGTCTGGTGCCGCAGGAGATCAATTTCAACCAGTTCGAGAAACCGTTCGACATCTGCGTCAACGTGGCCGGTTTCTACGGCATCGGACGCCCCGAAGCGGCGCGGCGCGCGGAAAAATACCTGCGCGAGCTGCGCCTGTGGGACAAGGCCTTCGTGCAGGCGCGCATGCTGTCCGGCGGCATGAAACGGCGTCTGATGATCGCCCGCGCCATGATGAACGAGCCGAAGCTGCTGATCCTGGATGAACCCACCGCCGGCGTGGACATCGAGATCCGCCGCTCGATGTGGCAGTTCGTCACCGGCATCAACGCGGCCGGCACCACGGTGATCCTTACCACGCACTACCTCGAGGAAGCCGAGCAGCTGTGCCGCAACATCGCCATCATCAACCACGGGCGCATCGTGGAAAACACGTCGATGAAGAGCCTGCTTTCCAAGCTGGATGTGGAAACCTTCGTGCTCGACACCAGCGAGCTGCCCATGGCGCTTCCCGAGGTGCCGGGCGTCGTGGTGCATCGCATCGACACCTACACGCTGGAGGCGGAAATGTCGCGCGGGCATGACCTCAACACCCTCTTCGCCACCCTCTCCGACAGCAACATCACGGTGCGCTCCATGCGCAACAAGGCCAACCGTCTGGAGGAATTGTTCGTACGCCTCATCGACGACAGCGCGGAGGGCACCGCATGAGCACGCGCACCAATTTTGTCGCCCTGGGCACCATCGTGCGCCGCGAGGTGGTGCGCATCATGCGCATCTGGACGCAGACGCTGATCCCGCCGGCGATCACGATGACGCTGTATTTCATCATCTTCGGCAAGGTCATCGGCAGCCGCATCGGCGTCATCGAGGGCGGCTTCACCTACATGCAATACATCGTGCCGGGCCTGGTGATGATGAGCGTCATCATGAACAGC
>CAZMKO010000039.1:0-22278 GCA_964566965.1 uncultured Rhodanobacteraceae bacterium | reverse complement strand
GCGTACCGGTTCATGACGACGATGGCCGGCAACCGACCGGGTTTCGAGGAGGCGTTGCGCGCGTTCTACCGGAGTGACCACGAACGCTTCAACCAGTGCATGGCCGACTGGCCCCGCGACATCCGCGAGCACGCACAGCGTCTTGCCGCGGCGGCCTGGGACGATCAGGTGGACACTGAAAGTCCCACCTGAACGGATGGGACACCCCTCG
This sequence comes from uncultured Rhodanobacteraceae bacterium, assembly GCA_964566965.1. Lineage (GTDB taxonomy): Bacteria > Pseudomonadota > Gammaproteobacteria > Xanthomonadales > Rhodanobacteraceae > Oleiagrimonas. The sequence goes on along the minus strand of CAZMKO010000039.1, from coordinate 22,067 downwards.
TGAATGCCGCGAATGAAACAACGACGACGCATACGCGTCATCGCGGCTGAAGCCGCTCCCACAAAAAAGCATGGTTTTTCGAGGTTCCCCACAAGAGCCCGGCCCGGTTTTCTCGAGATTTCCCGTATAGCCACCCGTACCTCTGGCGCCAGGGCACGCCAACCGGGATACTGTCGTCCTCGTCCTTGTGAACATGCCCATGCCCATCAAACCGGTTCTGTCGGATCGTCAAATCGGATGGCTCAGTGCCGTGCTCGCGGGGTTGGCGTTGTGGCTGACGCTGCGGTTGGATCTGTTGCCGGCGTTGTTCGCCGGGCTGCTGATCTATGAACTGATCCGTATCGGTACACCGTTCCTCACGCGCTGGCTGACGCGCAACCGCGACTGGGCGCAATGGCTTCTGGTGACGCTGCTGGCGATCGTGGTGATCGGTTTGCTGATCGGCCTGGTATTCGGCGCGATATCCCTGCTGCACAACCAGCTCGGCAATCCGCAGGAAATGTGGCGCAAGCAATTCGTGCCACTGTTCGACCGCGCCCGCGACCAGATGCCGGCCTGGATCGTCGACCACCTGCCCGCTTCCGTCGAAGGCGTGCGCAAGGACATCATGCGCTGGATCGGCAAGCATGCCGGTGCCCTGGGGCATGCCGGCAAGCAGGCGGTGGTGGTGTTCGTGCAGATACTGATCGGCCTGGTACTGGGCGCCATCATCGCGCTCAGCCGTTTGCGCTCCAGCGACCGCTCGGGACCACTGGCGATGGCACTGCGCCGGCGTGCCTCGCACCTGGCGCATGCCTTCCATGACATCGTGTTTGCGCAGGTGAAGATCGCGGCCATCAACACGTTGCTGACCGGGCTGTTTCTGCTGGGTGCGCTGCCGATCTTCGGCGTGCATCTGCCACTGGCCAAAACGCTGGTCCTGCTCACCTTCGTGATCGGCATGCTGCCGGTGGTCGGCAACCTGATCACCAACGTGCTCATCGTGATCGCCGCGCTGTCGGTATCGCTGGGTGTGGGCATTGCGGCATTGCTGTTTTTGATCGCCATCCACAAGCTCGAATATTTTCTCAACGCACGCATCGTCGGCGGCCAGATCCGCGCCGCCGCCTGGGAACTGCTGATCGTGATGCTGGTGATGGAGGCCGCCTTCGGTCTGGCCGGCGTGATCGCCGCACCGATCTTCTACGCCTATATCAAGCGCGAGCTGGAGGCCAACGGGCTGGTGTAGCCCGGCGCAACGTGCCGGCACGCACCAGTCCCACCAGTACAGCCGGCTCAGCGATGCAGGTCGCCGGCGCGCTCGGGCTGGTAGGTTACTTCGGCGATGGTGAGTTTCAAATTTCCACCACCGGGGCGCGGCCAGTCGATGCTGTCGCCGACCGACAGGCCCAGCAAGGCGCCACCGACAGGTGCAAGGATGGACAGCTTGCCGGCGCTGCCATCGGCGTCGCGGGGATAGACCAGCGTGAGGCTGGATTCCTCGTCGGATCCCTCGATGCGAAAGCGCACGGTCGAGTTCATCGTCACCACCGAATCAGGTACCTCGCCGGGCTCCACGACTTCCGCGCGATCGAGTTCGGCGACCAGCGCCTCGCGGCCGGGAAAGGCATCGTCCGGAAGCGAATCCAGCAATACCTCAAGGCGATCCATGTCCCGGGACGAGACGATGATGGGTGGCTTGGCGTTCATGGGGTCCTCGTGGGTGATGTCGGAAGGCCGGGCGCGCCGTTCCCTCCGGGGTTCCGTTCACGTCCTGGCGCGCGGTCAATCATGGCATGAACATATCGGCAAACACCATGTACGCGGCGGTCCGTGGGCCTCACAATGAGGCACGAACACGTCATCACCTGTCCACCCATGTCCCACGACACCACCGCCATCAACCGCACCCGCCAGGATCTCAGCGGTCACGACAGTATCTGGCTGTTCGGTTACGGCTCGCTGATCTACAAGGCCGGGTTTCCGTATGTCGAGCGCCGGCCGGCGTCCATCGAGGGCTGGTCGCGGCGTTTCTGGCAGGGATCGCACGACCACCGCGGCACACCGCAACATCCCGGCCGGGTGGCCACGCTGGTGCCGACGCCGGGCGTTGAATGCGTGGGCATGGCCTACCGCGTGGTACCGGCGACGTTCGAGCAGCTGGATGTGCGCGAGAAGAATGGCTACCTGCGCTTCACCACCACGCTGCATTTTCGCGACGGCGGCAGCGACGAGGGGTTGGTGTACATCGCCACCGACGACAACGCCGCCTGGCTGGGACCGGCCAGCGACGAAGCCATTGCCCGTCACATCGCCGGCGCGCGCGGGCCCAGCGGCCCCAATGACGAATACCTGTTGAAGCTGGCGGCGGCATTGCGGGAATTGGGCGCGGACGATCCGCATGTGTTCGCGCTGGAAATGGCCTTGCAGCGACTGCACGAAAACCCGCGGATGTGACAGCGGGAAATGGTGTGGCTTGCGGCCAGATCGATCGCGGCTCCCACCGCTCCTGCATTCCATTCGGGCTCTGCGGCTCAACAACGTCTCAAGGCCGGTTGGCAGGGTGCCCGTCCGGCTTGTTCGACGACGTGAGCAGCAAGAAATAGCTGGCCGCGGCCCAGCTGAAGTTGCGCGCCTGATAACCCTTGCCGGTCAGCGGATCGTAGTTTTCATACATGGCGCCCTGGCCCGGCATGTCCTGTGCGTGCCGGATCAACCGACGTGCCAGGCGGGCGGCATCGTCGTCGTAACCATAACGACGCAGGGCCTGGACGCCGAACAGGGCCTGGTCCATCCATACCGGGCCGCGCCAGTAGCCGGTTTCGGGTTCGAAATGCGGGTCGTCCCGGGCCAGGGTCGGGAATGGCATGAAGGTGGCGAATTTGCGCGCATCGAGCATGTGCGTGGCAACGGCTTCGGCCTGCCGCGAGGTCGCCACGCCCGCCCACACCGGGATCCAGCCTTCGGCGCCGAACACCGGTACCAGCTCGCCGGTACCCAGTCGGCGATCGAAGAACCAGCCACGACGGGCATCGAACATGTTCTCGCGCACGGCCTTGGCGATGCGCCGGGCCTGCTTGTGCCACTGTGCCGCCTGCGCGGACTTGCCGAGCACGTCGGCGATGCGGGCCAGGCCACTGGCATCCAGGTACAGGTAGGCGTTGAGGTCCGCCGATTCCTGGTTCATCGACCAGGCCCCGTCGTGGTTCTTGAGCATGTCAATGGCGTCGAAGCGCACGCCGTTGTCCATGCCGCTTTCCCACTTGGCCGCCACCGCGGTGCCGTCGGTGGAGCCGTACTCGGCCAGGCCGTTGCCGTCATGGTCGCGATCGGCGTACCACCAACGGTGGTAACGCACCAGTTTGTCGTACATCTCGGCCAGGAATGCCTTGTCGCCGGTCGCGTCGAACACTTTCAGCACCGACCAGGTGGCCAGCGGCGGCTTGGTGTCGCGCCAGTTGTTGTCGCGCTTGTCGAGGTACACGGCGTCGGCCACCATGCCGTCCCTGCGCTGGTAGTCGAACATGGCGCGGATCTGGTCGCGGGCCAGGTCCGGTGCGAATGCCGCCAGCGCGGCCGCGTGCTTCCAGGAATCCCAGGCCCAGAAGCCGTTGAAATAGTCGACCGAGTAGGACGGCACCACACCGTCATGCCGCATGTCGCCACGCGCCGCGCGCCAGTTGCCGATCAACGTCACGACGGCCTTGACCGCGACACGACGCGCCAGGGCATCGTCGAGGCCGTCGAGATGCGCGTGGCGCGTGGCCGCGAGGTAACCGTGCCAGCGCCGCCGGTTGGCGTCCCAGGCGGCGGCGACGTCCACGGCCGGCGGTGTTGCGGACGGATCCATCCGCAATGTCTGTACCGCATACAACACCACCGGCCGGTTCGCGGTCAGGTGCAGAGGCTGGTCCGGCGTCAGGTGATAGTCCGCCCCCGATACCGATGCCGTCACGGCGCCCGGGACACGCAGCGTCGTGGTCAGGGTCTGGCCGGCGGCGTCCAGGGTCTGACGTATGCCGTCGCCGTCGACGACCGGCTTGGCTGCGCCCGCAAACGCCTGCCCGCCCACGGCCACCCGCACGTCCCGCGAACGCGGCGACTGGATCCGGATGCGCACCAGCGCGCGCCAGCCATCGGCAAACAACAACTGCTGGCGTACCTGCAGGCCGTCGCCATGGAAGCGGCGTTCCAGATAGCCTGGCATCGCGTGACCGCTGTCGGGCGTCAGCGCCACGGGCCGGCCATCGCCGGGGTCATGCAGTTCCAGGGTGCCGAAGCGCGCGCCGGCCCAGGTGCCGGCATCCAGGGCATGCACGAACGGGCCGACGAAACCGGTCGCCGCGTCCGCTCGCGGCGGCAGGCTGTAGCCGTGCCAGGCACCCTGGTCGAAAAAGATGTTGAAACGACGATCGTGGCTGTTTGACGGGTTGGCACGCATGTCCAGCACGTCTGCCGGGGCGGCCGGCGCGGTGGCCGGCGCCGCCATGGTCGTCGCACCGACGCCAAGACCGAGACAGGCGATGACGATCATGACGGTTTTCATAAGCTGCATGACGACGAATTTCCTGTGAGCGACTGAGGTCGGGAATTCGCCTAGTGTTGTCATACAAAAATACAAATCAATACCCCGCCATGCCTACCGCGATGATGCCGGGGGCGATACGTCACATCGTCAGGATGTCTCGCCGATGTCCTCGTTCCACAGGTCCGCATGGGCCGCCATGAAGTCGCGCATCAGCGCCTTGCAGGTGTCGTCCTCCCACACCACCACATCCACACCGCGCGAACGCAGCCAGGCTTCCTCGCCCATGAAGCTCTCGTTCTCGCCGATGATCACGCGCGGGATGCCGTACAGCAGGACGGCGCCGCTGCACATCGAGCACGGTGACAACGTGGTGTAGAGCACCGACTGGCGATACACCTCGGCCGGCTGCCGGCCGGCCTGCTCCAGCGCGTCCATCTCTCCGTGCAGAATGGCGCTGCCCTTCTGCACGCGACGGTTGTGCCCGCGCCCGATGATCCGGCCCTCGTGCACCAGCACCGAACCGATCGGCACGCCGCCTTCGGCCGCACCGGCCCGGGCTTCATCGATCGCCGCCTGCATGAATGCATCCATCATCGATTCCGACTCGTTTGACAGGATCGTCAGGTTAGCAGCTGCGGCCACATTCTTGGCGTCGATGGACCTTTGCCGACATCCCGATCCAGCGCCGCGCGACACCCCGAAAACCACGCCACCCCCTACCGGTGCGGCCATGCGTGGCGGTAGCATGGGCGGATGAAAAACGACCTCATCGCCTCCCGCCTTGCCGCGCTGCGCGACGCCATGCGTGTCCACGACGTGGCCGCCTGCCTGATCCCCAGCGCCGACCCGCACCTGTCCGAATACCTGCCGGAACATTGGCAGGCCCGCGCGCATTTTTCCGGTTTCGACGGCTCCGCCGGCACCCTGATCGTGGGCACCGATTTCGCCGGCCTGTGGACCGATTCGCGTTATTTCGAACAGGCCGAGCGGCAACTGCAGGGCACCGGCGTCACCCTGATGCGCCTGCGCGTGCCGCATACGCCGGAGCACCTGTACTGGCTGGCCGAACGCCTCGACCGCGGCGATACCGTCGCGGTGGCCGGCGACAGCCTGTCGCTGGGGGCCGAGGATCAGCTGCACGACGAACTCGGCGCCGCCGGGATCGCGCTGCGCATCGACCTGGATCTGCCCGGTGAAGTCTGGGACGAACGTCCCGCCCTGCCCCGGCAACCGGTATACGAACACGCCGCGGCCTTTGCCATGACGCCGCGCGGCGACAAACTGGCACAGGTGCGTGACGCCATGGCCCGTGCCGGTGCCACCCACCATCTGGTCAGCGCACTGGACGACATCGCCTGGATGACCAACCTGCGCGGCAGCGATGTCGAATACAACCCGGTGTTCCTGGCCCACCTGCTGCTCGACGCCGACCGTTGCACGCTGTTCGTGGATACCGGCAAATTCGACGACGCCCTGCGCCGGACCCTGGCCGACGACGGCATCGAGCTGGCCGATTATGCCGACACCCCCCGCATCCTGGCCGCACTCGATGCCGATGCGGTGGTGATGTACGACCCGTCACGGGTGGTGGCGGCCATCGTCGACGCCCTGCCCGAAGCGGTGACACGCATCGAGTTGCCCAATCCGTCGACGGCCATGAAGGCGGTGAAATCCGAGGCGGAACTGGAACACGTCCGTGCCACCATGCGCGAGGATGGTGCGGCGCTGGTGCACGGTTTCCACCGCATCGAAAAGGCACTGGCCGACGGACAAACCGTGACCGAGCTGGACGTGGCGGACATCCTGCACGAGGCGCGCGCGGCGCGGCCGGGTTTTGTGAGTCTGAGCTTCGGCACCATTGCCGGCTACATGGCCAACGGCGCGCTGCCGCACTACAGCGCCACGCCCGAGCGCCATGCCACGCTCAAGGCCGAGGGGCTGCTGCTGGTCGATTCCGGCGGTCAATACCAGGGCGGCACCACCGACATCACCCGCGTGTGGGCGTTCGGGCCGAGCACCGAGGAGCAGCGGCGCGATTGCACCGCCGTACTGAAGGGCATGATCGGCCTCAGCATGGCGCGTTTCCCGGTCGGCACCAGCGGCCAACAACTGGACACCCTGGCGCGCGCGCCGCTGTGGGCGGTGGGCGCGGACTTCGGGCACGGCACCGGGCACGGCGTGGGCTATTTCCTCAACGTGCACGAGGGGCCGCAGGACATCCGACCGCCCCGCAGCGGCGGCACCTTCGTGGCGTTCGAGCCGGGCATGATCACGTCCATCGAGCCGGGCATCTACAAACCCGGCCGCCACGGCATCCGCCACGAAAACCTGGCGGCCGTGCGGCGCGGGCCGGAAACCGAGTTCGGCCAGTTCCTGGAATTCGAAACCCTCACGCTGTGCCCCATCGACACCCGCGCCATCGAACCGTCCCTGCTGTCGCCCGCCGAGCGCCATTGGCTCAACGCCTACCATGCCGACGTCGAGCAGCAGCTGGCGCCGTTGCTGGACGAGGCCGACCGCGCCTGGCTGCACGAGCGCTGCGCGCCGTTGCCGTAGACTGTCACCTTAAAGGTGGGAGCCTGCCCTGCAGGCGATGGTTGGATGATCCCGTACACCATGCCATCGCCTGCAGGGCAGGCTCCTACCGGCCGCACGCACGTCACACCCCCGTTTCACGGATCGACCAGGATCACCGCACGCATGAGCAGTCGCTACAACGCCGTCGACATCGAAGTCCTCACCGGCCTGGATCCGGTGCGCCGCCGCCCCGGCATGTACACCGACACCACCCGGCCCAATCACCTGGTGCAGGAAGTGGTCGACAACTCTGTCGACGAAGCGCTGGCGGGCCATGCCAAGCGCATCGACGTCACGCTGCACAAGGACGGCTCGGTGGCGGTCAGCGACGACGGTCGTGGCATGCCGGTGGACATCCACCCCGAGGAAGGCGTGCCCGGCGTCGAGCTGATCCTCACCCGCTTGCACGCCGGCGGCAAGTTCTCCGGCAAGAACTACACCTTCTCCGGCGGCCTGCATGGCGTCGGTGTGTCCGTGGTCAACGCGTTGTCGACGAAACTGGAGGTCACCATCCGCCGCGACGGCAGCGAATACGGCATGGCCTTCGCCGGCGGCGAGCGCAGCCGGGAACTGGAGGTGGTCGGCTCGGTGGGCAAGCGCAACACCGGCACGACGTTGCGTTTCTGGCCGGACGCGACGTATTTCGACTCGCCGAAGATCTCCCTGTCCAAACTGAAGCACCTGTTGCGCGCCAAGGCCGTGCTCTGTGCCGGTCTGGAAGTGCGCCTGCTCGACGAAGCCAGTGGCGAGGAAATCACCTGGCAGTACCAGGACGGCCTGACCGACTACCTGCGCACCGAGCTGGACGGCCTGCCCTGCCTGCCGCAGGAGCTGTTCGTACACCACCAGCAGGATGCCGAAGGCGGCGTGGACATCGCCCTGGCCTGGCTCCCCGAGGGTGAGCCGGTGCAGGAAAGCTACGTCAACCTCATCCCCACCGTACAGGGAGGCACCCACGTCAACGGTCTGCGCAGCGGCCTGACCAGTGCCATGCGCGAGTTCTGCGACCTGCGCAACCTGCTGCCACGCGGCGTCAAGCTGGCCCCGGAGGATGTCTGGGAACGGCTCACCTTCGTGCTGAGCCTGAAAATGACCGACCCGCAATTCGCCGGCCAGACCAAGGAACGCTTGTCCTCGCGGCCCGCCGCCGGCATGGTCGAAAGTGCCGTCCACGACAATTTCAGCCTGTGGCTGAACCAGAATGTGGCCGTCGGCGAGCAGATCGCGCAGCTGGCCATCGAGCACGCCTCGGCGCGACTCAAAAAAGCCAAGCGCGTGGTGCGCAAGAAGATCACCCAGGGTCCCGCCCTGCCCGGCAAGCTGGCCGACTGTGCCAATCCCGACCCCGAGCACAGCGAGCTGTTCCTGGTCGAGGGCGATTCGGCCGGCGGCAGTGCCAAACAGGCGCGCGACAAGGACTTCCAGGCCATCCTGCCGCTGCGTGGCAAGATCCTCAACACTTGGGAAGTCGAGTCCGGCTCCGTGCTGGCTTCCGAGGAGGTACACAACCTGGCCATCGCCATCGGTTGCGACCCCGGCCGCGACGACCTGGCCGGACTGCGTTACAACAAGGTGATCATCCTGGCTGACGCCGACTCCGATGGTCTGCACATTGCCACCTTGCTGAGCGCCTTGTTCCTGCGCCACTTCCCGGCGCTGGTACGCGAGGGCCACGTGTTCGTGGCCATGCCGCCGCTGTTTCGCGTGGACGTGGGCAAGAAGGTGTTCTACTGCCTGGACGAAGAGGAAAAGCGCATCATGCTGGAGCGCGTCGAACGCGAAAAAATGAAGGGCGCCGTGCACGTGACGCGCTTCAAGGGCCTGGGCGAGATGAACCCCTCGCAGCTGCGCGAATCCACCATCCACCCCGACACGCGGCGTCTGGTGCAGTTGACGGTGGACGGCACCGACGCCAGCGCCAAGCTGATGGACATGTTGCTGGCCAAGAAGCGCTCATCCGACCGCAAGGCCTGGCTGGAGGAAAAGGGCGACCTGGCCACGCTGCAGGTATGACCAGCACCGTCTGGAACATCCACGGTCCATTGCAATCGCGCGCGTTGTGGCAAGCGCAGGTCGCGGCTTTCACCGCTTCTGCACATTCCACTCGGGCCATGGGGTCCACTGGTGGGAGCGCTGGAAGGCGCGACCGATAACGCGGGAAATGACGTGTCTCGCGGCAAGACCGACTGGCTTCGACCTGATCCATGACAAGCCACGAACCGGGTGGGGTCGTACACTGGTCGCGCTTCCACCCACGGACCCGCCACACCACCAAGCCCATGCATACCTGGACCCGCCACTGCCTCGACATCCTCGCCGCCGAAGCCGCACGCTCCGCGGATACCCATCTGATCCGCGTCGATCTGCCCGCATTTCCCGGCATCCCGCTGTACTTCAAGGATGAATCGGCGCACCCCACCGGCAGCCTCAAGCACCGTCTGGCGCGCTCGCTGTTTCTATACGCCATCTGCAACGGCTGGCTGACCGAAGGGCAGTCGGTGGTGGAGGCATCCAGCGGCAGCACCGCCATTTCCGAGGCCTACTTCGCGAAGCTGCTCGGCCTGCCCTTCATTGCGGTGGTACCCCGCCACACCTCGCGCGACAAGCTGGCCCTGATCGAGCGCCACGGCGGGCGCATCCACCCTGTCGACGGCACCGACATCTACAGCGAGGCCGAGCGTCTGGCCAGCGAGTGCAACGGCCACTACATGGACCAGTTCACGCACGCCGAGCGCGCCACCGACTGGCGCGGCAACAACAATATCGCCGAATCCATTTTTCGGCAGATGGCCATGGAACCCGATCCCATGCCGCGCTGGGTCGTGGCATCGGCCGGTACCGGCGGCACCTCGGCCACTATCGGCCGTTACATCCGCTACGCCGCCGGCCGCAGTGTGGAAACCAACCTGTGCGTGGTCGATCCGGAAAACTCGGTATTCCACGATTATTTCAAAACCGGCGACACCAGCCTGCGCCTGGCCTGCGGCTCGCGCATCGAGGGAATCGGCCGTCCGCGCGTGGAACCGTCGTTCATTCCCGGTGTCATCGACCGCATGCTGAAAGTGCCCGATGCCGCCAGCATGGCCGCGCTGCGCATCCTCGAACGCCTGCTGGGATGGCGCTGCGGCGGTTCCACCGGTACCAACCTGGTCGGCGCGCTGCGGCTGATGTGCGAAATGCGTGTCGCCGGCGAGACCGGACCGGTGATCACCCTGATCTGCGATCGCGGCAACCGCTACGCCGACACCTGCTACAACCCCGACTGGCTGTCCGAGCAGGGATTGGACGTCGACGCCCACCTGACGCGCCTGCAGACCGTGCTGGACAGCGGCCGCTGGCGCGACGCCTGATCGCGGTCACTGCACACGCGACACCGATCGCGCTATGTTGGCATCCACACGCCCCAGGAATCGCCCATGGCCCTGCCCGACGCCTTCAACTTCCAGCAATGGATCGAAGACCACCGCCACCTGCTGAAACCGCCGGTGGGCAACAAATGCATCGTTGACGACGACTTCATCGTCATGGTGGTCGGCGGGCCCAACTCGCGCACCGACTATCACTTCGACGAAGCCCCCGAGTTTTTCTACCAGGTCGAAGGCGACATGGTGCTGAAGGTGCAAGACGAGGGCAAACCGCGTGACATCCCGATCCGCGCCGGCGAGATGTTCTACCTGCCCGCCCGCACACCGCACTCGCCGCAGCGCATGCCGGGCTCGGTCGGCCTGGTCCTGGAACGCCGGCGGCTCGCGCACGAGAAGGACGGCCTGTTGTGGTATTGCGAACAATGCAACCACAAGCTGTACGAGGAATACTTCCACCTCGACAGCATCGAAACCGACTTCCCGCCGGTGTTCGAACGATTCTACGCATCGCATGACGCACGCACCTGCGATGCCTGCGGTCACCTCAATCCGGCGCCAGCCCAATACAGTCAGGGCTGAAGCCGCGCCCGCCTTGTGACAACGCGCCAATTTCCCGCGTTTTCGGTACAGGTCAACCTTGAGGCTCGAATGCCGGTGCGGGAGCGATGGAAGCCGCAACCAACCTGGCCGCGAGACACGCTGCTTCCCGCATCGCCGGTCGCGCCTCGAAGCATATCTACGGTTTGAACCGTTGGCTTGCGTCCAACCAGCGCGTCGCCATGCGACGCAACGATGGGCCCAGCGCCGGATCGGCGGCGACCCGGCTGATGTCACGCCAGGCCAACGCGTGTGATTCGGGACTGACCACGAAATGCTCGTCGACGCCCGCACGCACCACGTAACGCACATCGTAATGCCAATGCGCCGGTTCATCGCCGCGCGCCGGAATGTGGTGCCGATCGAGGTCGAATACCGCGCCCTCGACCCGCAATCCGCTCAGACCCGATTCTTCCTCGGCCTCGCGCAACGCCACCCGCGCCAAGTCACCATCGCCATCGGCGTGACCACCCAACTGCAGCCAACGATCCAATTTGCGGTGATGCGTCAGAAGCGTCCGTTTGCCGTCGCCGCTGACCAGCCAGGCCGAACCGGTGAAATGCCCGAGGGCATGACCGCGTTCGAATACATCCGGGTGCGAATGCAGAAAACGCAGAAAATCGTCGACCGTGTCCGACTGCATAGGCCATTGGTCACGATAATGTCGAAAAGCGCTATCCAGCGCGGCCTGAAACGTATGCATGACGGGCATTGTGCATGAATCCACGGGTCGCGGGAAGCGTGAAATGCGCCCCTGAATGGCGCTTGTACGAAAGCAATCGAGTGGGATATGGTGACTGGCCATTGCGCCATGGCCATTTCGTCCGCAAGGCGCCTTGCCGAGAGTATCCCGATGCTGAAAAACCTGTTCGCGACCCATTCCATCGAAGCGGCTGCCCATGTAGATGCAGGAGAACCCGCCGAGGATGGCGCCCTTGCCGGTGAAGGCTCCCTCAAACGGGTATTGACGGCAAAACATCTGGTAATGCTCGGGGTCGGCGCCGTCATCGGCGCGGGTATCTTCGTCATCACCGGCACGGCCGCGGCGCAGTTCGCCGGACCCGCCCTCATCATCAGTTTCGTGTTCGCCGGTCTGGCCTGTGCCCTGGCCGGTCTTTGTTATGCGGAGTTCGCAGCCATGCTGCCGGTATCCGGCAGCGCCTACTCCTACACCTATGCCACGCTGGGCGAAGTGGTGGCCTGGTTCGTGGGCTGGTGTCTGGTGTTGGAATACCTGTTCGCGGCATCCACCGTCGCCGTCGGCTGGGCCGGTTATTTCAACGAACTGTTGCGCATGCTGCATATCGAGCTGCCGGCCATGCTGGACCGGGCACCATTCGGCTTCGACGATGCCGGCCACTTGACCACCACCGGCAGCCTGATCAATCTGCCCGCCGTGGTGATCTGCGGCGCCATCGGCGTGCTGTGCTATCGCGGCATCACCGAGTCGGCCACTGTCAACGGCATCATCGTGGCGATCAAGGTGATCGTGATTCTGCTGTTCCTGGCGCTCACCTTCCATTATATCCAGCCGCATTTCTGGCATCCGTTCATTCCGGAAAACGAGGGCGGCACGCGTTACGGCTGGCCCGGCGTGCTGCGCGCGGCCTCGCTGGTGTTCTTTGCCTACATCGGCTTCGACGCGGTGTCCACGGCCGCCGGCGAAGCCAAGAACCCCAAGCGCGACATGCCCATCGGCATCCTCGGTTCGCTGCTGGTATGCACGGTGTTGTACATGGCCATGTCGGCAGTGCTGACCGGCATCGCGCCGTTCCAGATCCTCAACACGCCGGAGCCGGTCGCCACCGCGCTCAACTACGTACTCGGCAACGTGGTCGAGCCGGGCACCACCGCCAGCCACGTGCTGCATGTGCTCAAGGGCACCGTGGTCATCGGCGCGCTGCTGGGCCTGTCCTCGGTGGTGCTGGTGATGATGATGGGCCTGCCGCGCATCGCCTACACGATGTCCCGCGACGGCCTGCTGCCGAAGCCGTTCGGCCGCGTGCACCGCAAATACCGCACGCCGCACCTGGGCACCGTCATCGTGGCCATCACCGCCATCGTGCTGGCCGGCCTGTTCCCGGTTGACGTGCTCGGCGATGTGGTGTCCATGGGCACCCTGCTGGCGTTCGCCACGGTGTGCATCGGCGTGCTGATCCTGCGCTACACTCGTCCGCAGCTCGAGCGCTCGTTCCGTGTTCCGATGCCGTGGGTGGTATGCCCACTGGGCGCGGCGATCTGCCTGTACCTGTTCTGGCAGGTGTTCGCCGTGCGCTGGCAGGTGCTGGTGCCCTGGATCGTCGTCGGTTTCCTGATCTACGGGTTCTACGGGTACCGCCACAGCCGTCTGCGCGCGGCGGATCGCCCGGCACGCACCGACGCCCCCTGATCCATTCGACACCGCCAGGAACGCCTTCCGCATGTTGGAACAACTGCTCGCCCGCAAGACCAGCTTCAAGAACGACGACGACATCCACGGCCCGGGACTGCGCCGCACGCTCGGTCCGTGGGGGCTGATCGCGCTGGGCATCGGCGCCGTCATCGGCAGCGGCATTTTCGTCATCACGGGTGTTGCCGCGGCGGATTTCGCCGGACCGGCGGTCATTCTTTCGTTCATTCTCGCCGCAGTGGTGAGCATGTTCACGGCGCTGTGCTACGCCGAGTTCGCCACACTGATTCCGGTCGCCGGCAGCGCGTACTCCTACGCCTACGCCACGTTGGGCGAATTGATGGCCTGGTTCATCGGCTGGAACCTGGTACTGGAATACGGCGTATCGGCGTCGGCCGTGGCCGTGAGCTGGACGGGCTATCTGATGAGCCTGCTGCACCATGTGGGCCTGGATATACCGGCGGCGCTGACCAGCGCGCCGGTCGCATTTCAGGACGGCCACATGGTGCTCACCGGCGCCCTGCTCGACCTGCCGGCGGTGATCCTGGTGCTTGGCCTGACCTGGTTGTGCTACGTCGGCATCCGCGAGTCCAGCGGTGCCAACATGGTCATGGTCTTCCTGAAGGTGGCATTGATCGTGCTGGTGATCATCGTCGGCTGGCAGTATGTCGACAGTTCCAACTGGAAGCCGTTCATTCCCGAGTCCGCGGGAGGCAACGAGTACGGATGGAGCGGCATTTTCCGCGGCGCCGCGATGGTGTTTTTCGCCTATATCGGGTTCGAGGCCACGTCGGTGGCCGCGCAGGAATCACGCAATCCGCAACGCGACCTGCCCATCGGCATCCTGGCCTCGCTGGGCCTGTGCACCGTGTTGTACATCGCCATGGCCGCGGTCATGACCGGCCTCACGCCGTTCGACCAGCTGGGCACGCGTGAGCCGGTGGTAACGGCGATTGCCAGCCACCCCGAATTGAACTGGCTACGTGGCGTGGTCGAGGTCGGCGCGCTGCTGGGCCTGTCCTCGGTGGTGCTGGTGATGATCATCGCGCAGCCGCGCATCTTCATGATCATGGCCCGCGACGGCCTGCTGCCGAAGGTCTTCGCCAAGGTCCACCCGCGCCATCGCACGCCGCACATCAATACCCTCATCACGGGGCTTGGCATTGCCGTGCTGGCCGCGATCTTCCCGCTGGACGTTCTCGGCGAGCTGGTCTCCATGGGTACCCTGATCGCGTTCATGGCCGTGTGCGGCGGCGTATGGATCCTGCGCCATACCCAGCCCGACCTGCCGCGCACGTTCCGCGTGCCGTGGGCGCCGTTGATCTGCTCGCTGGGCATCCTCAGCTGCCTGTTCCTGCTGGTGCAAATGAGCTGGTACAACTGGACCCTGATGGTGATCTGGACCATCATCGGCCTGGCCATCTATTTCATCTACGGGCGCTGGCACAGCCAGTTGCGCAAGGAGCGCAAGTCCGGCGCCCTGCCGCCGGCCCGTTGAGTCCGGGCTGACGGCACGGGAAAAGCGCTGGACGGATTCGGACCGTCGCGGCCATGGGCCGCTCCCACAGGGCCCTCGAAAAACCTGGGGTTTTCATCGAAGCCGCTGTAGGAACGCTGGAAGGCGCGACCGGCAACGCGGGAATGACGTGTCTTGCCGCAAGACCGGATCGCGGCTTCCACCGCTCCTACCCATGAGCGGGCGTTTTCCGAGGTGCCCACAAGGCTTGCATGGAATTTCATGAAACCCATGTGGGAGCGGCTTCAGCCGCGATGGCCTGGACGGACTGTTGGGTTCCAATGATCCCAAACACCGGAAAGCCGGCCCGAAGGCCGGCTTTCCGGTATACGGCGAATGAATGCGGGCCGGCGGTCAGGCCTTCTTCTGATGGGACACGCACCAGCCCTTGGCATTGACCGACTTGCCCGGGAACAGTTGGCAGGGGCCTCGCGCGTCGCCATCCTTGCCCTTGAAGAAGGTACAGTTGGCGCAGTCGTCGCCCTTCTTGTACTTGGCGTTGTCGGAGCTTTCGGCGTCCTCGACGTAATGCAGCGCCTTGGCCATCGGATCCGATTCGCTCAATGCCGGCAACTCGTCGGCACGCGCCATGCGCGAGAAGGCGCCCGTGCCGGCAACCGCCGCCACCGCCGCGGTACCGGCCGCCAGTTTCAGGAAATGGCGACGCGATTCGATTTGCTTGTCGTGGCTCTGGTCATGCTTCGACATGGATCAACCTCCTCGTGGAAAATGGCGGAGCCGGGCCGTGACCCGGCGTTGCTGCGAACCATCGTACACCCGGCGATGAAATACCGGCTTACTTGCGAGAATGACTCGCATTTCCAATATGTTGCAGCCCGTTCCGTGCTACGATCGTGCGTCCATTTGGACGGCCATCCGTCACCACCATCAGACACCTCAGATGCCGGAAATCTCCCTGTCCCACCTTGAAGGCTGTGCCGCCCTGATCGCTGCCACCGGCCGCGAACTGGCTGCGCGCGGCTGGACCCCGGCCACCAGCAGCAATTTTTCCATGCGCCTGGACCCGCACCACGCGGCGGTGACCGCATCCGGACGCCACAAGGGCCAATTGCAGCGCAACGACATCCTGGCCGTGGACATGGCCGACGGACGGGTGGTGCACGGCAACGGCCGCGCGTCAGCCGAAACGGCCCTGCACACACAGATCTACCGTACCCACGCGGATGCCGGCGCTGTGCTGCATACCCACTCACGCGCGCAAAGCGTGGCCTCGCGCCTGTTCGCCGCCGCCGGGGCGGTGCGCTTCCAGGGCTGGGAACTGCAGAAAGCAATCGCCGGGTTCACCACCCACGAAAGCGTGCTCGAGCTGCCGGTGTTCGCCAACGCCCAGCACATGCCCGACCTCACCCGCCAAGTGGATGCCTGGCTGGACGCCGGCAAGCCGCTGCACGGTTACCTGATCGACGGCCACGGCCTGTATGCGTGGGGGCGCGACATGGCCGAAGCGATGCGCCATCTGGAGGCGCTGGAATTTCTCCTGCAATGCGAACTGGACCTGAGGAGGTTGACGCCATGAGCCGCTTGGACATCTACGCCGACAACAACCCCTCGACTCCGCTGGCCACGCATACCGACCCGGACGCCATCGCGCGCGAACTGGCCGCCGTCGGGGTGCGTTTCGAGCAATGGCGGGCCGACAAGCCGCTGCCTCGCGGTGCCGACGAGGCCCTGATCCTGGCCACTTATGCCGACGACATCGAACGCCTCAAGCGCGAGGAAGGCTACCGTTCGGTGGACACCATCAGTCTCACTCCGGACCACCCCGCCCGCGCGGCGCTGCGCCGGAAGTTTCTGGACGAACACACCCACAGCGAAGACGAAGTGCGGTTTTTCGTCGACGGCGCCGGCCTGTTCACCCTGCACATCGGCGACCGGGTGTACGACATCCTGTGCGTGAAGGGCGACCTCATCGGCGTGCCCGACGGCACGCCGCACTGGTTCGACATGGGCGACGCGCCGCGCTTCACCGCCATCCGCCTGTTCACCCACCGCGAGGGCTGGGTCGCGCATCCCACCGGCGACGACATTGCCGCCCGCTTTCCGCGCATGCGCATACCGGCCTCCGCGTGAGACCATCCGCCTCGCTCCTCCTTCCGTCCTCATGAGCGTCATGCCCAAAGCCATCCTCACCGACATCGAAGGCACCACCAGCTCGATCCGTTTCGTCAAGGACGTGTTGTTTCCGTATGCGCGCCGGCACCTGCCGGACTACGTGCGCGAACACGCCGACCATTCCGAGGTGCGTCATTGGCTGGATGCGGCCGCGCGTGAAGGTGGTGTCGATGCCGTGGAGACGGACGCGCTGGTGCGACTGCTCCTGCACTGGATCGATACCGACCGCAAGGCGACGCCGCTCAAGGCGTTGCAGGGCATGATATGGAAACGTGGGTACGAAACCGGCGCCTACCGCGCGCACATGTATCCGGAAGTGGCCGGCCGTCTGCACGCATGGGCCGACCAGGGCATCCGCCTGTACGTGTATTCGTCGGGGTCGGTACCGGCGCAGAAGCTGTTGTTCGGACACAGCGAGGCGGGCGACCTCACCGGCCTGTTCTCGGGCTATTTCGACACCCGCGTCGGCCACAAGCGCGAGGTGGCGTCCTACCGCACCATTGCCACCGACGTCGGTCTGCCGGCCACGGACATCCTGTTCCTGTCGGATGTGGTCGAGGAGCTGGACGCCGCCCGTGAGGCCGGCATGCAAACCACGCTGCTGTGCCGCCCGCCGCTGACCTGCCCCGGTGACGCGGCACATCCGTGCGTGGCCGATTTCGACGCCATCACGCCGTGACGCACGGCGCCGGCGTTGGCGTGTTCAGGGCTTGTCCACGGGGGGAAACGGGATCTCCGGCAGGGGAATGAATTCGCCATCGTCGTCCACCGGCAACGGCATGCGGCCGGCCTTCCAGTCGGCGGCCGCCTCGACGATCCGTTCGCGCCGCGAGGACACCAGGTTCCACCAGATGTAGCGCTGCCCCAGCGGCTCGCCACCCAGCAGCATCAGGCGTGACGGCTGCACGGCCCGGACCTCGCGGCTGGCGCCCTTTTCCAGCACGATCAGCTGGTTGTCGTGATAGCGCCGGCCCGCCATCTCGATCTCGCCGCCGGCCACGAACACGGCGCGCTCGGCATGCTCCTCGGGCACGCCGACACGCGCGCCGGGGGCCAGGTCCACGTGCAGGTAGAACAGCGGCGAAAAGGTTTTCGCGGGGCTGGACAGGCCCCAGGCGCTGCCGGCGATCACGCGCCCTTTCACGCCGTCTTCCTCGAACGTGGGCAGGGTGTCGGCGCCGTAGTGGTCAAAGGCGGGATCGCCGTCCTCGTTCTCCCCGGGCAGCGCCACCCAGGCCTGCACGCCCTCGATGCGCCCGCCGTCGCGGCGCATGCCGTCGAAACGTTCGGAGTGGGTGATGCCGCCGCCGGCGGTCATCCAGTTCAGTGCGCCCGGCTCGATGGCCTGGTGCGCGCCCAGGCTGTCGCGGTGCGTCATCTGCCCCTCGAACAGGTAGGTCACCGTGGACAGGCCGATGTGCGGATGCGGACGCACGTCACGGTTGCCCGGGATCGGACTCGGCATGTCGACCGGCCCCATGTGGTCCAGGAAGATGAACGGCCCGACCATGCGCTGTGTGCGATGCGGCAACACGCGTCCGACCTCGAACCCCTGGCCCAGGTCGTGGCGGCGCGCGTCAATGACTTTCTCGGTCATGTCATGCCCTCGATGCGTTGTCGTCGACCCATGGTAGTCCGGTCGCGGCATTTTTCCGCCACCCGCCGGAAGAACAGGCCGTGCACGGGCGGCAACGATCACCGATCACGTTCAGCGCTGACGATGGCGCAGACGCCGCGCGACGTCGGCCAGGCCCAGCCCGCGCGCATGCAGCAGCACCAGCAGGTGGTAAAGCAGGTCCGCACTTTCGTCCAGCAACTCGTCGTCGCCTTGGGCCACGCCCGCCAGGGCCGTCTCCACGCCCTCCTCGCCCACCTTCTGCGCGATGCGGCGCACGCCGCCCTCGAACAGGCGCGTGGTGTAGCTGTCGTCGGGACGCTCGCGATGGCGAGTCGCGACCAGGCGGTCCAGCTGCCCCAGAAACGCCAGCGCGGGAGCGACGTCTGCGTCACCGAAGCAGGTCGACGTGCCGCGGTGGCAGGTGGGCCCCTGCGGGTCGGCCAGCAGCAACAGTGTGTCGCCATCGCAATCGGCATGCAGGGATTTCAGATAAAGCCAATGGCCGGAGCTCTCACCCTTGACCCACAAGCGCTGCCGGCTGCGGCTGAAGAAGGTGACCTTGCCGGTGGCCCGTGTGGCTTCCAGCGCCTCGGCATTCATGTAGCCCAGCATCAGCACTTCGCCGCTGTGCCAGTGCTGCACGATCGCCGGCAGCAGGCCGCCACCCTTGTCCCAGTCCAGGGTATCCACATCGCTCATGAAGGTATCCGCTCCCGTTCGCTGCCGGCTTCGAGCCCGTCCAGGCGCACCGGCGTGCCATGCCGGGCCAGGTAGTGTTTCAACGGGCCGACGCCGATGTCATCACCATGAAACACGCTGGCTGCCAGCGCCGCGTCGGCATCGGCGTCGCGGAAGGCGGCGAGAAAATGCGCCATGCTGCCGGCGCCGCCGGAGGCCACCAGGGGCACCCGGCAGACGGCGCGCACCGCGCACAACTGGTCGATGTCGTAGCCGTCGCGCACGCCGTCGGCCCCCATGCAGTTGAGGACGATCTCGCCGGCGCCGCGCGCCTGTACTTCGGCCACCCAGTCCAGCGTGCGCCGCGCCAGGGCCCGCGTGCGTGACGGATCGCCGGTGTACTGGCGCACGCGCCACTCGCCGTCGGCGTCGCGCAGGCTGTCGATGCCCACCACCACGCACTGCACGCCGAAGGCCGCCGCCAGCTCGTCAATCAGGTCCGGACGTTCCAGTGCCGGCGAATTGATCGATACCTTGTCGGCGCCGGCGTACAGGATCGCGCGGGCGTCCTCGACGCGGCGTATGCCACCGGCCACGCAGAAGGGAATGTCGATCTCGCGTGCCACGCGGGTCACCCAGGTCCGGTCCACCGTGCGGCCGCCGGGGCTGGCACTGATGTCGTAGAACACCAGCTCGTCGGCGCCGGCATCGCGGTAGCGGATGGCCAGCTCCACGATGTCGCCGACCACGCGGTGGCCTTGGAAACGCACGCCCTTGACCACCCTGCCGTCGCGCACGTCCAGGCACGGAATGATGCGTCGGCTCAACATGCGGCGAATTCCCCGCTGGCAACATCCAACGCCTCGGCCAGCAACAGTCGCCCTTCCAGCAAGGCCCGACCCAGGACGACGCCGGCGCTGCCGGCGGCCCGCACCGCGCGTACGTCGTCCAGATCGCGCACGCCACCGGAGGCCTGCACCTGCCATGCCGGAAACGCCTCGCGCAGATGCGCGTACAACGCCACGTTGGGGCCGG
Organism: uncultured Rhodanobacteraceae bacterium; assembly: GCA_964566965.1. GTDB lineage: Bacteria > Pseudomonadota > Gammaproteobacteria > Xanthomonadales > Rhodanobacteraceae > Oleiagrimonas. The sequence goes on along the minus strand of CAZMKO010000039.1, from coordinate 1,652 downwards.
CCAGCGTGCCGTCGCGATCGATGTCGGTGCACAACACATGGCGTGCGCCGGCCGTGAGGTAACGTGGCCCCAGCGTATCCAGCGACGCGGTTTCGTCGGCGGTCCATCCGGCGCTGGCCAGGCGCCACGCCCCCGTGCGCCAGCGCACATCGAGCGCCAGCACGATGCGCTCCGGACCGTAACGGCGCAACCACTCGACGATCCGCTCCGGCTCGCGCACGGCCAGACTGCCGACCACGGCACGCGCCACGCCGGCGTCGAACAACCGCCGCAGGCCCGTCTCGTCGCGGATACCCCCGCCGGCCTGCACCTGGAGCCCCCTGCCGGCCAGATCCGCGATCACCGCGAGGTTGGCCTGTGTGCCCTCGCGGGCGCCGTCGAGGTCGACCACGTGCAGCCAGCGGGCCCCGGCCCGGTGATGGCTTTCGGCCAGTTGCTGGGGCGTGACGGCATAGTCCGTCTGCCGGGCGTAGTCGCCCTGGAACAGGCGCACCACACGCCCGGCGCGCAAGTCGATGGCGGGAATGATGTCGAAAGGTTTCACAGGCTCAGGAAGTTTTTCAGCAGGCGCGCGCCGGTCGTGCCGGAGCGCTCGGGGTGGCATTGCATGCCGCAAAAGTTGTCACGCCGCACCACGGCCGCGAAACACGTGCCGTGCTCGCTGGAGGCCAGCGTGGCCGGCCCCGGCGCCACCGCGTAGCCATGCACGAAATACGCCTGCAGGCCGTCATCGACGCCATCCAGCAAGGGATCGCGCCGCTCGACACGCAGACCGTTCCAACCCATGTGAGGGACGCGCACGCCGGCGCTGCCATCGAGACGTTCGACCCGGCCGGGAAGCAGACCCAAACATGGCGTATCGCCCTCCTCCGAGTGCTCGAACAGCAACTGCATGCCCAGGCACACGCCCAGCACCGGTTGCGTGAGTGTGCGGACGGTCCCGGCCAGGCCGTTGTCGCGCAGGCGCCGCATGCCCTCGGCCGCGGCGCCCACACCCGGCAGCACGACGTGGCTGGCGGCGCGAATGCGGCCGGCATCGGCGCTCATCACGGCGTCCACGCCCAGGCGGCGGAAGGCGTATTGCAGCGAACCGATATTGGCACCGCCGGCGTCGACCAGGACCACGTCCATCACAGCACCCCCTTGGTGCTGGGCAAGGCATCGCCCTCGACGCGGATGGCCTGGCGCAGGCAACGCGCCACCACCTTGAAGCAGGCCTCCACCATGTGATGGGTGTTGTCGCCGCGCACGCGCAAGTGCAGGTTGGCCCCCAGCGACTGGCACAACGAGTGAAAGAAGTGTTCCACCATGTCGGTGGACAGGCCACCGACATGCTCACGCGGAAAGGCGCCGTCGAGCACGAAATACGCGCGTCCTGACAGGTCCAGCGCCGCCTGCGCCAGGGTTTCGTCCATGGGCAGCATGAAGCCATGTTTGCCTCGAGCGTCCGTTTCTTGTGTGGACCCGCCGTCTGGCGTGAAACCGTACCGGCCGATGCCGCGCTTGTCGCCCAGCGCCTGGCGCAAGGCCTGGCCCAGCGCCAGCGCGCAGTCCTCGACGCTGTGGTGCTCGTCCACTTCCAGGTCGCCGCGGCAGTGCAGTGTCAGGGCAAACCCGCCGTGGCGCGGCAACTGTTCCAGCATGTGGTCGAA
>CAZMKO010000038.1:0-22382 GCA_964566965.1 uncultured Rhodanobacteraceae bacterium | reverse complement strand
TGCAGCATGTCGCCGATGTTGACCACGATGGCGTCGCCCTCGGTGGTGATGGGCAGCCATTCGCCCTCGCGCGTCAGCACTTCCAGGCCGGCGGCGCTGGCGCCCACCAGCAGAGTGATGAAGTTGATGTCCTCGTGCGCGCCGGCGCGCACGTTGGGAATGTCGCCATGCTCGATGGGCGGGTAGTGGATGGGACGCAGGATCGAGTTGCCGAAATCGATCTTGTCCTCGAACCAGTCCTCGGGCAGGTCGATGTGCAGGGCCAGCGCGCGCAGCAGGCGCGCACCCAGGGCATCCAGCGCGTTGTACAGCGCCAGACCGTATTCCTCGAGCTCCGGCACTTCGGTCGGCCACACGTTGGGTGCCATTTCGTCGGCATATTTGGAACCCTCCGGAAGCTCGCGGCCGATATGCCAGAACTCCTTGAGGTCCGGAAACTCGCTGTCCTTGGCGGTTTCCACCTTGAATGGCGTGTAGCCGCGCGCACCGCCCGTGCCGGGCTGATGGTATTTCATCTTGACCTCGGCCGGCAGCGCGTAGAAGCGCTTGAACGCGGCATAGGCATTGTCGATGAGGTCGCGCGACAGGCCGTGGTGGCTGATGCAGCAGAAGCCGAATTCGCGATAGGCGGCGCCGAGCTCGGCGACGAAGGCGTCGCGGTCGGTGTCGAAACGACGCATGTCGAGGGTGGGGACGTGATTCATGATGTGCATTCCAGGTGAACGTGCGGCTGCTTTCAAATGCCGGTGCCGCAAGCGGCGATGCACGTCGGGCCGTTCCATGGCGTCCTGGCCGGGTGCGTGGCACCGCGCAGGCTCACGAGCGTGAGGACAACGCCACTCAGGGCGCCGGGGACGATTTTACGACGTCGGCCAGCTTTTGTGCCACGTCGCGGACCTCGTCGGCGTCCGCCGCCTCCACGGTGACGCGGATCACCGGCTCGGTACCGGATGGACGCAGGACCACGCGGCCGCGCCCGTCCAGTTCCTCACGCACATCGGCCAGCGCTTCCTGCACCGGCGCGCTGGCCACGCGTTCCGCCGCGCCATCGTCGACCCGGATATTGATGGTGGTCTGCGGCAACTTGTGCATGCTGGCCAGGGCATCGGCCACGCTCTCGCCGCTGCCGACCAGCACCTCCAGAACCGCCAGGGCGCTGACGATGCCGTCGCCGGTGGTGGCCCGGTCCAGGCACAGGATGTGTCCCGAGGTCTCGCCGCCGAGAATGCCGTGGTGCGCCTTCAATTGCTGCAGAACATGGCGATCGCCCACCTTGGCGCGCAACAGCGGCACGTGCTGCGCCTCGAGTGCCTGTTCCAGGCCGTAGTTGCTCATCACAGTACCGACCACCGGCCCTTCCAGCGTGCCGCGGGCATGCCAGCCGCGCGCCAGGATGTAGACCAGGTCGTCACCGTCGACCAACCGGCCGCGGGCATCGGCCATCAGCACGCGGTCGCCGTCGCCGTCGAAGCAGATGCCGGCATCGGCACCATGCTCGAGCACCGCCTCCTGCATTGCCTCCGGATGCATCGAACCGACACCGTCGTTGATATTGAACCCGTCCGGCGCGTTGCCCAGCACCACCACCTCGGCTCCCAGCTCGCGGAACACCTTGGGGGCCACCAGATAGGTGGCACCGTGGGCGCAATCGAGCACCAGCTTCAGCCCGCGCAGGCTGAAGTCCTCGGGTACGGTGGTCTTGCAGTACTCCACGTAGCGTGTGTCGGCATCGTCCACGCGCGTGGCCTTGCCCAACTGGCGCGACGGCACGGTGGCGAAATCGGCATCGACCTCGCGCTCGATCGCCTCCTCCACCGCATCGCCCAGCTTCTCACCGGCGGCGGAAAAGAACTTGATGCCGTTGTCGTGATGTGGATTGTGCGAGGCGCTGATGACGATGCCGGCATCGGCACGCAGGCTGCGCGTGAGCATGGCCACGCCCGGCGTCGGCATCGGTCCGACCAGCAACACGTTGGCACCGGCCGCGACCAAACCGGCCTCCAGCGCCGATTCGAACATGTAGCCGGACACCCGCGTGTCCTTGCCGATCAGTACCGTGGCCCGACCGCTGTCACCGGCCAGCGCCACGCCCGCCGCGCGCCCCAGACGCAGCATGAATTCGGCCGTGACCGGCCAGTGGCCGACCGTGCCGCGAATACCATCGGTGCCGAAGTATTTTTTGGTCATGAGTATTGAACGGGTTCAGGGTGGAAGGAGTCAGGAAGGGACGCGGCCGCTGTCGAGAGCCCGCCATACGGCCAGCGCGTCACGGGTGGCGGCGACATCGTGCGTGCGCACCATGGCCGCGCCACGCTGCACCGCGATCAAGTGGGCCGCCAGGGAACCGGCGACGCGGTCATGCGGACGCTCGCGCGCGGTCAACGCACCGATCATGCTCTTGCGCGACATGCCCACGTAAATGCCGGCACCCAGGTCGGCGAAACGCGCCAGCGCCCGCAGCAGCGAAAGATTGTGCGCGAGATTCTTGCCGAACCCGAAGCCCGGGTCGACCATGACACGGTGCCGCTCGATGCCGGCCATTTCGCAGGCGAGCACCCGCTCGGCCAGGAAACGGTGCACCTCGGCGACCACGTCGTCGTAGTGCGGCGCCACCTGCATGCTGCGCGGCTCGCCCTGCATGTGCATCACGCACACGGCCATGCCGGTGGCGGCCACCGTGTCCAGGGCGCCTTCCCGGCGCAAGGCGAAGATGTCGTTGACCATGCCCGCACCCACCGCCGCCGCCGCGCGCATCACAGCCGGTTTGGAAGTATCCACCGAGATCGGTACACCGGCCTCGCGCGCCAGACGCTCGATCACCGGCACCACGCGATCAAGTTCCTCCTGCAGGGTGACGTCGGCCGCCCCCGGCCGCGTGGATTCGCCACCCACGTCGAGCATGTCCGCGCCTTCCTCGACCATGCGCAGGCCATGCGCCACGGCGGCTTCCAGCGTGGCGTGTTCACCGCCGTCGGAAAACGAATCCGGCGTGACGTTGAGCACTCCGACCACGCGCGGACCGTCCAGCGCCAGGCGCTGCCCGGCACAATCGAGCGCAGGTACCGGCACGTCGAACAACTCAGCGCTCCGCCTGTCCACCGAGCACGCCCATGAAACGACGGTAATGAATCAGCTCGGCGATGGAGTCGTGGATATCGCTCAGCGCGGTATGCGCGCTGGTCTTGCCCACCCCGGCGGCCACTTGGGGCGCCCAGCGCCGGGCCAGCTCCTTCAGGGTGGACACGTCCAGATGCCGGTAATGGAAATAACGCTCCAGCGCCGGCATCTGCCGGTGCAGGAAGCGCCGATCCTGGCAGATGGTGTTGCCGCACATGGGCGATTTGCCGGCCGGTACCCAGTCGGCCAGGAACGCCAGCGTACGCGCTTCGGCGGTGGCATGGTCCACATCCGACTCCAGCACCCGCTTCCACAGCCCGGACTTGCCGTGCTGGTTGCGGTTCCAGTCGTCCATGCGCAACAACCGCGCCTCATCGTGGGCGATCGCCATCACCGGCCCCTCGGCCAGGATCTCCAGATCGGGACTGGTGACCACGGTGGCGATCTCGAGAATGGAATCACGATCCGGATCCAGCCCGGTCATCTCCAGGTCGATCCAGATGAGGTTGTCGCTGTCGGGTGGTGGCATGCGGGGCTCCTTTGTGGAGAGTTTAGCAGGGGCGGGGTTCGGGATTCGGGTCCCAATCTTCGGGGAAGCTCCCTGAAAAAAAGATTTTCCGGCTTCGGGTCGGCTGCGGCCATCGCGGCCATGGGCCGCTCCTGCAAAGGGATTCATGATGCTCCAGGCCTGCCTTGTGGGAGCGGCCCATGGCCGCGATGGCCGTGCCGGTGGTATTTCGCAAGGCTCCAGCTGTCACCACTCCCGGGGACCGGTATGGTCGACACACCGGTCGCCGATCCCAGCCCAGCCCAAACATGCCATCATCCCCCCATGGCTCCCACCCCCACCTTCCTCTGGCACGACTACGAAACCTCCGGTGCCGACCCGATGCGCGACCGGCCGCTGCAGTTCGCGGGAATTCGCACCGACATGGATTTCCGGCCGGTGGGTGAGCCGGCGATGCTGTATTGCAAGCCGGCCACGGACAACCTGCCGCATCCGCGAGCCACGCTGATCACCGGCATCACGCCACAACAAGCCGAACGCGACGGGGTCATCGAGGCCGAGTTCGCGGCGGCGGTGAACGAACAACTGGCGGCGCCGGGCACCTGTGGCGTGGGTTACAACTCGCTGCGTTTCGACGACAACGTCACCCGTCACCTGCTGTATCGCAACTTCCACGACCCCTATGCCCGCGAGTGGCAGAACGGCAACAGCCGTTGGGATCTCATCGACCTGGCACGCATGTGCCACGCGCTGCGCCCGGACGGCATCGCCTGGCCACAACGCGAGGACGGCGCGCCCAGCTTCCGGCTGGAGGACCTGGCCACCGCCAACCACCTGCAACAGACACGTGCCCACGATGCGTTGTCGGACGTCGAGGCGACCATCGGCCTGGCCCGCCTGCTGCGCGACAAACAACCCCGCCTGTGGGACTGGTACTTCACGCTGCGCCGCAAGCGCACCGTGCTGGGCATGATCGACGTGCCCAACATGACGCCGTTGCTGCATGTGTCCTCACGCTACCCGGCCAGCCGCGGCTGCCTCAGCATGATCGTGCCGCTGGCCATGCATCCGACGCGCGGCACCGAGGTCATCGTCGCCAACCTGGACGCGGATCCGGACGATTTGATCCGACTGGACGCCGAGGCCATCGCCGACCGTCTGTTCACACCCGCCGCGGACCTTCCCGAACACGTGCAGCGGGTCGGACTTCGTACCGTGCACGTCAACCGCTCCCCGGCCCTGGCGCCACTGTCGGTACTGAAGCACACCGATACCGCGCGCCTCGGCCTGGACGTGCAGCAGTGCCTGGACAACGCCGAGCGCCTGCGCCATGCCGACGGGCTGGCGAACAAGGTGCGCGAAGTCTATGCCGCCGCCACCGACCTGCCTCCCGCCGCGGACTCCGAACTGGCCCTGTATGGCGGCTTTCTCCCGGATGCCGACAAACCGCTGCTGGAGCGCGTACGCGCCACACCGCCGCCGCAACTGGGTGGCGACTTCCCGTTCCGCGACCCGCGCTACCCGGAACTGCTGTTCCGCTACCGCGCACGCAACTGGCCGCACACGCTGGACGCCGACGAGCAGGCCCGCTGGGAAGATTTCCGCCGGCAACGCCTGACCCGCGACACTCCGCTCACCACGCTGACCCTGGACGCCTACTTCGCGCTTATCGGCGCCATGCGCCAGGATCCGAAGCGCAGCGGCCGCGACCAGACCCTGCTGGACCATCTCGAAGCCTGGGGCCACGAACTGCAACCGGCCCACCATCCGTAGGGTGGGCTTTGGCCCACCGGCAACCGCCTGACATGGCGCAAAAGACGACCCGGAGGTTCTTGCTAACATCCGGCCCATGGCCCGCACCTACTTTTCCCCCGCCACCTTCCGCTTCCTGCGCCAGCTGGACCGCCACAACAGTCGCGACTGGTTCCACGCGCACAAGGCCGACTACGAAAAGCACGTGCGCGAGCCGTTCCTGACCCTCATCAGCGACCTGGCCGAACCGCTGGCAAAGCTCAGCCCGCACTTCCGGGCCGACCCGCGCAAGGTCGGCGGCTCGATGTTCCGCATCCAGCGTGACACGCGCTTCTCGCACAACAAGCTGCCCTACAAGCCGTTCGCCGGTGCACGCCTGTTCCACGAGCGTCGACGCGAGATCGCCGCGCCGTCATTCTACCTGCACATCGACCCGGACAACTGCTTCGCCGGCGGTGGCCTGTGGCACCCGGAATCGCATACGTTGCGCAACATCCGCGATTTCATCGTGGACAATCCCGCGGCCTGGAAACGCGCCACGCGCAACCCGGCGTTCCGCGGGCATTTCAGCTTCTGGGGCGAGAGCCTGAAACGCCATCCGCGCGGCTTCGACCCGGACCACGAACTGATCGACGACCTGAAGCGCAAAAGCTTCGCCGCCGGCGAGGGATTCAGCGACGAACTGGCCTGCTCGGACGCATTGTTCCCTTTCGCGGTGGCCACGTTCGAGCGCATCGCCCCGATGATCGACTACCTCTGCGCCGCGCAGAACCTGGAGTTTTGAGACCGCATTTGGAACCCGGGGAGCATCGCGGCTGAAGCCGCTCCTACAAAAAACGCACGGTTATTCGAGATTCCCCACAGAGACTTCAGGAGGTTCCAGGCAAGCCTTATGGGAGCGGCCCATGGCCGCGATGGTCCGCTCAGCGGGCCTTTCCGGACGGGTGCAGCACCACCGTGGCCGTCATGCCAGCGGCCAGGCGTGTACCCTCGGGCAGGCTGTCCTGATCGATGCGGATGCGCACCGGGATGCGCTGGGCCAGACGCACCCAGTTGAACGTGGGACTGACGTCGGCCAGCAAGCCCGATGAAGTGGGATTCTGACTGTCGGCGATACCCCGGGCGATGCCTTCGACGTGGCCGCGGAAGCGCGCGCCGTCCATGAGACGGACATCCACCGCGTCGCCGACATGCACGCCGGGCAGCTTGGTTTCCTCGAAATAGCCGTACAACCAGAAATCGTGATTCCCGACCAGCGCCATGCCGGCCTGCCCGGCGTGCGCGTACTCACCCGCGTACACCTCCAGATTGGTGACGTACCCGTCGATGGGGGCGCGCACCTGCGTGCGCTCCAGGTTCAACCGGGCCAGGTCCAGCGCTGCCCGCGCCTGCTCGACCGCCGCCAGCGCCTTGGCCCGGGCGGCAGCCGCCTTGCCATGGGATGCCTGGGCCGCTCGCCACTGCGCGTGCGCCGCGTCGGCCTCGGCAGTGGCATTGCCGCGCGCCTCACGGGAAATGTTGTCGCCCATGCGCTGGCGGCGTTCGGCCTCGGCGTGACGCATGGCATAAGTCGCACGGGCCGCCTCGGCGCTGGCCGTCGACGCGCTGATGTCGGCACCGGCAGCCTTGGCCGCGGCGCGCGCGGTATCCAGGTTGGCCTGCGCCTGCGTCACCGCGTTGCGGAAACGTGCATCGTCGATGCGGAACAGCAGATCGCCCTTGTGCACCGGCTGGTTGTCCCCGACCGCCACCTGCGTCACCAACCCGGAGACGTCCGGCGCCACCTGGACCACCTCGGCCCGCACCCGGGCGTCGCGCGTCCATGGTGAATACATGTAGTGGCGCCACAGCAGCCATGCGATCAGGGCGGCGACCACGACCAGGATCGCGGTGAGGGAAAAACGGATTATCGATGCAGTCTTCATGTCGACCTCAACGCATCCACCACAGGCCGAGCCCGCCGAAGATGCACACAAACAAGGCAATGCGGAAAAGTGCCGGGTGCCAGACGTGGCGGTACAGGCCGTAACGACCCGCCAACCAATCCAGCACGCCGAGCAACAACAGGCTGACGCCGAACACCAGCAACAGGCCCGGCATCAGCAAGCCGAACAGGGCGATCTCACGCGGCATGACCCACCTCCCCGCCCGCCGCTGCCGGTGTCATCGGCAGCATGTAGCGGGCCAGTACCGAACCGCGATCCAGCAACGCCAGACGCAGCAGATGCAGGTGGCGCAGCAGACGCGGATGCCCGCCCCGGTCCGCTTCGCGCAATGCCACCACCAGACGGCGCCGGGCCAGCGCGTAACGCTGGCGCCCGGGAACGGCGTACAACGCCGCCAGCGCGTCCACCGCGCGCTGGATGTGCCGCCGCATGGCGGCATCGAGCGAGGCCATGTCCTGACGCAACTCGATGACGGCGCGACCGGTTTCGTGAACCGAGATGGCCCAGGCCAACAGCTCGCGCGATTCGCGGCTGCCCTCCCCCGTGTAGCCGAGGATGCGGATGAACAGGTCGCGGCTGGCACTCTCCAGCCGCTGACGCGCGGTCGCCAGGGGACCGCGACAAGCCCGCTCCACCTCGGCGCGCAGTTTGTCCACCATGCGGCGATACAGAAAGCGACTGTCGGCAGCGGTGGCGAACAGGCGGAATGCCAGGCCGGCGACGAGCACGCCGAAGGTGAAGCCGATGCCGCGATTGATGAAGTCGGGCACGTCGTACTGCATCAGGCTGACCGGCTCCAGCATCAGCATGAAACCCACCATCATGCCCTTGGCGACCGGCACCAGCGGCGGCCGTGTGTGCAGGTAAAACCCGACCATCAGGAACGGCGTCATCGCGGCGACGAACAACACGAAACCATCCATGTGCTGCATCACGCCGAACACGCACACGAAAGCGACCACGGTACCGATCACCCAGCCCTTGCCCATGCTGCCGGCCGATTTCACCGGGTTCGGCGAACTGGCCATCAGCCCGCACACGATGGTGGCGTTGAGCATGGCGTCGGCGGCGCCCGGCCAGGCGCTCATGATCCACAACACGCCCAGCAGCAGCATCACGCCGGTGGTGCGCAGCGTGGTGAACACGGCACCCAGCCAGTCGTTGCCGTGAAAGAATCCGGTTTCGGCGCGGTCGACACGGGCCCGTTGCGGCGCCAGCCCGGCCAGGTCCACATAGGCCTGCGCATAAGCGCGCAATTCGCGCACGAAACGTACCGCCAGCTCGGTGCCCGAATCAAAATCGAGCAGCAGGTCGCGGCGTTGCAGGCCCTGCCGCAACTGGTCGGCACGCGTCTGTACCTCGGCATCGAGCTCCTTGAGTATCAGGGCCAGCATGCTGGCCTGCAGGGCAACCGAACGCCCGGTATCGATCCGGCCCAGCGCATCGGAAACCAGGCCGAACAACACCATCAACGCCTCCCGGGGCTCGGCATGGTCGGCATCCTGGATCCGGTTCATGAGGTGGTGCAGCGTCTGGTAGGTGCTGGACACGGCCATGAAGCGCTGATTGAGGCGGCGCGTGCGCGGGCTGCGCACACGCACGCCGGCATCCTCGAAAACCACCGAGCTGCGCAGATTCTCCACCCCCACCACTTCACGCACGAAACGCAGGTGCGCCTGTTCCAGCTGCGAGCGCTCCATGACGCCGGCCATGCTGCCGCGCACGAACTGGACGAACCCGGTGAACTGGGCGCGGATCGTGCCGCGCAACGCCTGGCTCAAACGTTGCGGCGCGATGGCGTCGCTGATTACACCGGCCACCAGGATGCCCAGCATCACTTCGCTGACGCGCATCAGAGCCGACTGGAACGTCAACTCCGGATGACCGATCACCGGCAGGATCACGATGCCCGCGGTATACCCCGCCAGCACGAAGCCGTAGGACTTGAAGTTGCGATGCAGCGAGGCGCCCCCGGCGCAGATGCCCAGCCACAGCGCCAGCCCCGTCAGCAGCAGGTTGCGCTGCTGCGGAAACGCGGCCATCAGGGCCACCGCGGCCAGGCATCCCACCAGGGTTCCCAGGGCACGATAAAAACTCTTGGCCAGCACCATGCCGCTCTGCGGATTGATCACGATGGCGCAGGTGAGCATGGCCGTACCGGGCTGTTCCAATCCGACGCGCATGGCGATCCAACCCGTGACGAAAACCGCCAGGCACGCCTTGAAGACGAACATCCAGTCGCGCCCGGAGCCGGCCGACGCCTCCTGCCATCCGGCACGCCAATCGACACGGGAAAGCACCGCGTTCATACCGCCTCGTGCATGCGCTCGGTGCCGACCAGCATCTTTTTCAGCAGGCGCTCCAGGTCCGCCTGTTCGGCATCATCCAGTGCCTCCACGCTGACGTCGAGGAGCTCGATCATGTCCGGCAGCAACTGTTCGATCAGCGCCGTGCCCTTGCAACTGAGCCGAAGCTCGACCTTGCGCCGATCGTCCTCGCTGGGCGCGCGGTGGATCAGTTTCTTGTCACACAGGACATTGCACACGCGGGTGATGTTGGCCACCTTCTCGCCCGCCGCCGCCGCCAGTCGCGAGGGCGTGATGGTGCCGTCCTCGCTGCCATACAGCATCATCAGGATGTTGTAGTCGGTGTGATTGATGCCGTGTCGGCGCAACCGGACATTGGCCGTGTCGTGCACGCTGCCCGCGATGTGCTTGACCAGGCGCACCAATACCGCCGCGCCACGCGGAAAACGCTCGAAACGCGCACAGGTGGTGTCGATGCGGCGTTCGGTGGCATCGAAAGCATGCATGATCGGCCTCGCGGGGAAACTTCCACAATGCGAGTACATTACATGTTTATATTACATTTGTAAAGTATACAGCTATCAAGAACCCACACCGCCCGGGGTTGCGCGGCAACAAAAAACCCGCCACGGGGGGCGGGTTCTTCGTTGCTTGGAGGCCAGAGTCGGAATCGAACCGGCGTACACGGCTTTGCAGGCCGCTGCATAACCACTCTGCCATCTGGCCATGTCGCTTGACGGCTGCGTGGATCGTGCCACGACCGCCTGAAAAAGCAAAACCCCGGTGAACCGGGGTTTTGCAGGAAAGCTTGGAGCGGGAAACGAGACTCGAACTCGCGACCCCGACCTTGGCAAGGTCGTGCTCTACCAACTGAGCTATTCCCGCCCGGGAGCCGCGTATATTACGGGTTTGCGCAAACCTGTCAAGCGCTTTCGGGAAAATTTCCCGCCATCTTCATCAAATCAGGTATCTGCGGAACCTGCCCCGTCATCGCGGAACGACGGCCAGGCCGCATGCAGGTAAACCAGCCCCGACCAGATGGTCAGCACCGCGGCAATCACCAGCAGGCTCTCGCCGACATACCAGTAACGCAACACCTCCGCGTCGCGATCATGCTCCAGCAGCAACACCACGATCGCGACCATCTGCATCGCGGTCTTCAGCTTGCCGACCATGGCCACGCGAACCGCCGAACGGCGGCCGATGGACGCCATCCATTCACGCAGCGCCGACACCCCTATCTCGCGCCCGACAATGATCGAGCTGACGATCGCCATCAGGGCCGTGTGGTGGGTCTGTACCAGCAAAAACAGCGTCACCGCCACCATCAGCTTGTCCGCCACCGGATCCAGAAAGGCCCCAAAGTTGGACGTCTGGTTCCAGCGCCGTGCCAGCCAGCCGTCGAACCAGTCGGTCACGGAGGCCAGTACAAAGATCAGTGCGGCGCCGATGTTGGCAAAGCGCAACGGAATGCCCTGGTACATGGCATGCGAGTAGTACACCAGCACCATCACCGGCAACAACAGCATGCGGAACAGGGTCAGCCAGGTGGGAAAATTGATGCGCATGCGGAGATCCTTGGAAACCGATGGTCCGATTGTGGCAGTTTTTTCGTCCGCGCCGAACCGCCGTGCCGGCCGGCGCCCATTCGCGTCAGCCGCCCTTCAGCCGTGCAACGCGGCGTAGATGCGTTCGGCCAGGTCGCGGTGAATGCCCTTCACCTGCATCAACTCGTCGACGCCCGCCGACTCCACGCCGCGCAGCCCGCCGAATGCCTTGAGCAGGGCCGAGCGCCGCCGTGCGCCCACGCCCGGGACGTCTTCCAGCACGCTGCGGTCGCGCGTTTTCTGGCGCCGGCGACGATGCCCGCTGATGGCGAAGCGATGCGACTCGTCGCGCACGGCATCGATCAGGTGCAGCGCCGGCGACCCCGACCCCGGATGCAGGGTGCGCCCGCTGTCGGCCAGGATCAGCTCCTCGTCGCCGGCACGCCGCGCCGGTCCCTTGGCCACGCCGACCACGCGCAGATCCGCGAGATCCAGGTCGGCCAGCACATCCAGCGCCTGTTTCACCTGCCCGGCACCACCGTCGATGAGCAGCAGGTCCGGACGTGCGCCCTCGCCCTCGGCGACGCGTCGAAAGCGGCGCGTCAGTGCCTGGTGCATGGCGGCATAGTCGTCCCCCGGCGTGATGCCGGTGATGTTGAAGCGCCGGTAATGGGATTTTTCCGGCCCCTCCGGTCCGAACACCACGCACGAGGCCACCGTGGCCTCGCCGCGCGTATGGCTGATGTCGAAGCACTCGATACGCTGCGGCCGCTCCGCCAGCCCTAGCAACGCCTGCAGGTCGTCAAAGCGCCGCCCCAGGGTCTGCCGACTGGCCAGGCGCGAGGTAAGACCGGCGGCCGCATTGCGTCGCGCCAGGTCGAGGAAGCGCGCCCGTTCGCCGCGCACCGATGTCTTCACCTGCACCGCATGAGCGGCATGTTCCGACAGCGCCTCGGCCAGCGACGCGCGATCATCCACTGCCGTGCTCAGCACCAGTTCGCGCGGCACCGGACGCTCCAGGTAATACTGCGCCACGAACTGCTGCAGGACATCGCCCTCGGAGGCATCCAACGGCAAGCGCGGAAAGAAGTCACGCGACCCCATGGATACGCCATGGCGGAAAAACAACACGCTGACGCAGGCCAGGCCCGACTCGATACGGCAGGCCAGCACGTCCATATCCTCGCTGGCACCCTGCACATGATTCTGCGCCTGCAGGCGACGCAACGCCGCGATCTGGTCGCGCAACCGGGCGGCACGTTCGAAATCCAGCCCGCTACTGGCCTTTTCCATGGCCACGGTGAGATCGTCGATGATCTCGGTGCTCTTGCCCTCCAGGAACATCTCGGCATGGCGCACGTCGCGTGCGTAGTCCTCGACACTGATCAACCCGGCGCAGGGACCGCTGCAGCGGCCGATCTGGTATTGCAGACAGGGCCGTGAACGGCTGCGGAAGTAACTGTCCTCGCATTGGCGCACCTTGAACAGCTTCTGCATCAGGTTGAGGCTCTCGCGCACCACCGAGGCGCTGGGGAACGGGCCGAAATAGCGTCCGGGCTTGTTCTTGGCCCCACGATGCAGCGCCAGGCGCGGATAGTCCTCGCCGCTGGACAGGTAGATGTAGGGATAACTCTTGTCGTCGCGAAGCAGGATGTTGTAATGCGGCTTCAGCGACTTGATCAGCTGCGATTCCAGCACCAGCGCCTCGGTCGCGGTACGCGTCAGCGTGACCTCGGCCCGGGCAATTTGCGCGACCATCGCCGCGATGCGCGGCTCCATCTGCGGACGCAGGAAGTAGTTGCCGACCCGCTTCTTGAGGTTGGCCGCCTTGCCGACGTACAACAGCCGGTCCTCGGCATCGAAATACCGGTACACGCCCGGCGAGGTGGTCAGGTTGCGAACGAACGCCTTGCCGTCGAACGTCGGGGGGGATGCGTCAGCCATGTGGCCATTCTAGCCGGTGCGGCAAGCGGCTCGACGGAACCGGAACCACCCGGCCGCCACACACCCGTCGCGACTGAAGCCGCTCCCGCGGGGTTTTGGAGGTTTCCCCGCGGAAGCGGCCCGGGGATCAGTGGTCGACGTTGTCGGTCTGATGAATGAACTCGACCACGTTGTCGTGCAGCTTCTTCAACGACGGCTCGTGGGCGTAGACCATGTGCCCGGACGGGTACCAGTGGTAGGAAATATTCTTTTGCAGGGACACCGGCATCGGCAGGTGCTTCATCTCGTATTCGGCGGTGTAGTACGGCGTGGCCAAATCGTAATAGCCGCCATTCAGCTGCACCTTCAGGTCCGGGTTGGCCTTCATGGTCCGCGCCAGGTCACCCATCACGTTGAGTGCACCGCCACGGCCCCAGCCGCGCTTGCGCTCGAAGTCCCACTTGTCGATATCGGCGTACAGGCGGTAATGCATGCCCTGGCCGAACTTCAGCGCATGACGCACGTAGTCGTTGAACGCCGACACGTAGGCCGAGCTGATCGCCGACGACTGCGGGTCGTAACGCGTGCCCTTGGCCAGCGGATCCATCGACGGCCCCCGGAACCGCGTGTCCAGGCGGCCGGTGCTGTCGCTTTCGCCCGGGCCGTTGAGCAGCTTGTTCTCGAACATGCCGCCGCTGACGCGCAGATTGGCCTTGACCAGGTAGTCCACCGGCAATCCGGTATAGGTGTGCAGCTTCTCCGCGACCTGGCGTTTTTCAGCTTCACCGAGGTCCGAGCCCTTGATCAGTGCCTGGCTGTAGGCGCCGGTGGCGTATTGCTCGACCTCGTGCAGGAACGACGCCAGGTCGGCCGGACGATTGGGCAGCTTGTGGTGGTACCAGGCGGTGGCGGCAAAGGTGGGCAGCGCCAGTGCGTAGGACAGGTCCACACCGGGGTTGCGGTCGGGCCCGTCGATGCTGAGATCGAAGTTGAGGATCTGCGACAGCAGGATCACACCGTTGAGGTCGACGTTGGCATCCTGCAGGTCGGCGGCCAGCACCGCCGAACGCGTGGTGCCGTAGCTTTCACCGAACAGGTACTTGGGCGAGTTCCAGCGGCCGTACTTGGACAGGAATTTCTGGATGAACTGCGAAAACGCGTCGGCATCGCCGTCCACGCTGAAGAATTGCTTCTTGCGCTTCTTCATCAGCTCCTCGCGCTTGTCCTTTTTGTCGGCATCGGCGATGAGACGGCTGAAGCCCGCGCCCGGCATGTCGATGAACACCACGTCGGTGGCGTCCAGCAAGCTGTAGTCGTTGTTGACCAGCTGATACGGTGCCGCCGGCGTATGCGTGTCGTCGTTGGTGACGATGCGTTTGGGACCGAAGGCGCCCATATGCAGCCAGACCGTGGCCGACCCCGGACCACCGTTGTAGATGAAGGTGATCGGACGCTTGCCCGCATCGGCACCCTTCTTGAAATAGGCGGTGTAGAACATGCTCACGGTGGGCGCGTCGGCGGCGTCGCCGTTGTCGTCGCGCAACACCAGCGTGCCGGCCACGGCCTGATAGCCGACCCGCATGCCTTCCACCGACACCGACCCGGTACTGGTCGAAGCCTGCGCCGTCAGCAAGGCCGCCTGCGCCGCCTCGTGCGGCGACACGTCGCCCTTGTCGGTCTTGGCAAGGGCCAGCGGCGATGCCACGACCAATGCGGCCAGCGCCGCCGACAGAACCAGTTTGCGCACGGAAGTCTCCTTGCTTGGGACGGGGTCTTCGAGACTATCGCCGCCGGCGCGGGGGGCGCATGCCCCGGAAGTCATTTCGCCACGGCGCGTGCCGGATCAGCCGAGGTCCGTTTCCAGATACCGGATCAGACCCCGGGTGCCGCGCCGGGCCAGGTCGATCACATGGGTGAAATCCTCATCGCCGCCATGGTACGGATCGGGTACCTCGCCGCCGTCTTCCACACCGGCCACGTCGAGAAACAATCCCACCCGATCATGCCATTCGGAGGGACACAGCCCACGCATGTCCTTGAGGTTGGCCCGGTCCATGCCCAGCACCAGGCGGTGCCGTGCGAAATCCCCCAGCGTCAATTGTCGCGCGCGATGCGGCGCCAGGTCGTAGCCTGCATTGGCGGCCGCCGCCACCGCACGCGGATCCGCGCCCTGCCCGACATGCCAGTCGCCGGTACCGCAGGACGCCACCGGCACGTCGAGGCCGGCGCGGGCGAATTCGGCGCGGGTCACGGCCTCCACCGTCGGGGAACGGCAGATGTTGCCCAGGCAGACGAAAAGGATTCCGGATTGTGCTGCGTCGCTCATGTCACCACGTTCATCAATTGGAAAGTCTTGCCGACGCCCGCGCCAGCCAGGCCTCGGCACGCTCCAGATCCGCCGCGGTGTCGATGCCGGGCGGAAACGGTTCGGGGGTGTCGCACACCGCGATGGCGTGCCCGTGCTCCAGCGCACGCAGTTGCTCCAGCGACTCGGCACGTTCCAGCGGCGTCGGCGCCAGTGTCGCAAAGCGTTTCAGGAAACCGGCGCGGTACGCATAAATGCCGATATGGCGCCGGCACGGTAGATCCGACGGCAACCGTCGGCGCGAGGCGGCGAAGGCGTCCCGCGCCCAGGGCACCGGCGCCCGGCTGAAATACAACGCTCGCCCCGTCGCCGACGTCACCACTTTGACCACGTTCGGGTCGAACAGCTCGTCGACATCGGCAATCGCCGTGCACAAGGTGGCCATGGGCGCGTCGCCGGCGGCCAGCAGGGCGGCCACGGCACGGATGCCGGCGACCGGCGCGAACGGCTCGTCACCTTGCAGATTGACCACCACGGCATCGGCAGGCCAGTTGCGCTGGCGCGCGCACTCGGCCAGGCGATCGCTTCCCGACGCATGCTCGGCGCCCGTCATGCATACCTCGACGCGCGGGTCGACACCTCCCACCGCCGTCGCGATACGTGCGTCGTCGGTGGCCACCACCACCTGTCGTGCTCCGCTGGCCAGCGCCCGCGCCACCACATGCGCGATCAGCGGCCGTCCGCCCAGCAGGCGCAACGGTTTGCCGGGAAGACGCGTGGATGCGTGGCGCGCCGGAATGGCGACGATGAATGGAGGAAAGGAGTCACTCATGCACGGATGCCGGTCGGAGTTGCCCAGAGTGTGGCAGCTGAGCGCCGGGTTTCAAGTGGCACGGCGTCGCCGACATGGGGCATCAGGCGTCCGAGGCGGTCTCCAGCACAAATCCGCAACCGGTGGCCAGGTCGCGAAATCCCGGAAACGAGGTCGCCACGTTGGCGCAATCGCGAATGTATACCGGCGCCGCCGCCACCTGTCCGGCCACGGCCAGGCTCATGGCCAGGCGGTGGTCGCCCAGCGCGTCCACCGTACCCCCTTGCAGGCGGCCACCATGGATGCGTGCCCCGTCGGGGGTTTCATCCACGCGAATGCCCAGCGCACGCAACGCCGTGGCCATGCTGGCGATGCGGTCGGATTCCTTGACGCGCAATTCCGCGGCACCACGCACGGTGGTGATGCCGGCGGCCGTGGCCGCCACCACGAACAGGGCCGGAAACTCGTCGATCATGTCGGCCACCAGCGCCCCCGGCACCTCGATGCCATGGAGCGGCGCGTGCCGTACCACCAGGTCAGCCACTGTTTCGCCGGCCACCTCGCGCGCATTCTCGGTGCGCACGTCGGCGCCCATCAAGCGCAATGCCTCAAGCAGGCCCGCGCGGCGCGGATGCAACCCCACGCCGCACACGCGCAACACCGACCCAGGCACCACACAGGCGGCCGCGATGAAGAAGGCGGCCGAGGAGAAATCGCCCGGCACGTCCACATCCGTGGCACGCAGCCGGCCGCCGCCGGCCAGGTGCACCCGACCGGGACTGAAGCGCACCGGCCAGCCGAACGCGGCCAGCATGCGCTCGGTGTAGTCACGCGTGGGCCGAACCTCGTTCACCACCGTGTCGCCGTCGGCGTACAGACCGGCCAGCAATATCGCGGACTTGACCTGGGCGCTGGCCATCGGAGGGGCGCAGGTGATGCCGGTCAACGACCGGTCACCCCGCACCCGCAACGGCGGACAACCGTCGGCGGCGGTATCCAGACGTGCGCCCATGGCTTCCAGCGGCTTGGTGACACGCCGCATGGGGCGGCGGCTCAGGGAGGCGTCACCGACCAGTTCGCTGTCGAAGGCCTGGCCGGCCAGCAGCCCGGCCAGCAGCCGCATGCCGGTGCCGGAATTGCCGCAGTCGAGCACACCTGCGGGTGCCCGCAATCCATGCAGACCCACGCCATGGACCACGCGCTGTCCCGCTGCCGGGGTGTCGATGCGCACGCCGAGCTGCTGCAGGATGCGTGCCGTGGCCCGGGTATCCCCGCCTTCCAGAAATCCGCGCACGTGACTGCGGCCCTCTGCCAGGGCCGCCAGCATCAGCGCGCGATGCGACACCGATTTGTCCCCCGGCACATCGACACGCCCGTGCAGCGGGCCGCCGGGCCGGCCGGTCCAGGTCACGCTCACGGAATCGCCACCGGGTAGGAGCCCAGCACCTTCACCTGCTCGGCGAACGGCTGCATCGCCTCCAGTGCCGCACGCACGCCCTCGTCGTCGACATGGCCCAGCATGTCGATGAAGAAGGTGTATTGCCATTTTCCGCCGTGCGCCGGGCGCGATTCGATACGGTTCATGCTCAGGTGCTGCTGGGCCAGCGGCGCCAGCACGTGGGCCAGCGCGCCGGGCTGGTCCTTGATGGAAATCAGCACCGATGTGCGATCGTTGCCGGAGGCCGTAAACAGCTCGCGGCCCAGGACCAGGAAACGCGTGGTGTTGTCGGCGCGATCCTCGATAGGGCCGGCCACCTGCTTCAGGTGGTAGACCACGCCGGCCGACTCGCCGGCGATGGCGGCAGCGTCGTCGGCATGACGGGCGCGCCGCGCGGCCTCGGCGTTGCTGGACACCGGCACGCGCTCGGCATGCGGCAGGTATTGGCGCAACCAGGCCTTGCACTGGGCCAGTGACTGCGGGTGCGAATACACGCGCTCGATGTCGGCCAGGTTGCCAGTACGCGAGAGCAGAAACTGATGCACGCGCAACTCCACCTCGCCGCAGATCTTGAGGTCGGAGGTGACAAACATGTCCAATGTGGACTGGATGGTGCCCTGGCCGGAGTTTTCCACCGGCACCACACCGAAATCGGCGTTGCCGGCCTCCACCTCCTGGAACACTTCCTCGATGCTGGACAACGGCAGCCCGTGCGAGGAATGTCCGAAGTGCTTGCGCACGGCCTGTTCGCTGAACGTGCCTTGCGGCCCCAGGTAGCCGATCTTCAGCGGCTCCTGCTGGGCCAGGCAGGCGGACATGATCTCGCGGAACAGGCGCACCATTTCGGTATCCGACAGCGGGCCGTCGTTGCGATCGACCACGCGCCGCAGCACCTGCGCTTCGCGCTCGGGGCGGTAATAGTCCACCGCCGCCGCCAATTTGCCCTTGGCGCGGCCAACCTGGTGTGCCCAGTGTGCGCGTTCGCCGATCAACTCCTGGATGCTGCGATCGATGGCGTCGATACGCTCGCGCGCCTCGGCCAGGGTGAACTTGTTGCCCGTGTCTTGTGCTTCACTCATCGGTCTTCAACCATGTCGTTGCGCGAAATCGCGCATGAAATCCACCAGCGCGCGCACCGCCTCCATCGGCACGGCGTTGTACAGCGAGGCGCGGATGCCGCCCAGCGCGCGATGCCCCTTCAGCCCGATCATGCCGGCCGCCTCGGACTCGGCCACGAATAGCGGCTCCAGCGCGGCGTCATGCAGGTTGAAGCGCACGTTCATGCGCGAGCGGGCCGGCACC
This sequence comes from uncultured Rhodanobacteraceae bacterium, assembly GCA_964566965.1. Lineage (GTDB taxonomy): Bacteria > Pseudomonadota > Gammaproteobacteria > Xanthomonadales > Rhodanobacteraceae > Oleiagrimonas. Next base: position 3,427 of record CAZMKO010000038.1, on the reverse strand, counting down.
TCCACGTCGTTGACGTAATAGCCGTCCGACCCGTCGATGGCCGCATACAGGAGCTCGGCCTTGGCCCGGTTGCGCTCGCCGATGACGGCCAGGCCGCCCTGCCCGCGCAGCCAGTCCACGGTGCGCCCGATCAGGTACCAGCCCCAGGTGTTGGGGGTGTTGAGCATGGAGTCGCGTCCGGCCTGGCTGGCGTAGCGGAAAATGTTGGCCATGGGACGTGTGGCACACTCCAGCAGGTCGCGCCGGATGATCATCAGCACCACGCCGGAGGGCCCCAGATTCTTCTGCGCGCCGGCATAGACGACCCCGAAGCGGGTCACGTCCAACGGCTGCGAAAAGATGTCCGAGGACATGTCGGCCACCAGCGGCACGCCTGGCGGGGCCTCGGGCACGTGCGCGAACTGCACGCCGTGGATGGTCTCGTTGGGGGTGTAGTGCAGGTACGCCGCATGCGGGTCCGCGCCCACCGGCCGCGGCAGGCGCCGGTAGCTCTCCGCCGCGCTGGAGCCGATCACCCGGGTACGCACGTAGGGCGCCGCCTCGTGCACGGCCTTGTCGCTCCAGTGGCCGCTGACGATGTAATCCGCGCTGCCCCCCTCGGGCGCCAGGTTCATCGGAATCTGTGCGAAATGCTGGGTGGCGCCGCCCTGCAGAAACAGGATCGCGTAATCGTCCGGGATCGCGGCCAGCTCGCGCATGTCGCGCTCGATGCCGGCCGCCATCTCCATGAACGGCTTGCCGCGATGCGACAGCTCCATCACCGAGGCGCCCTGCCCGTGCCAATCCAGCAGTTCGTCGCGGGCCTGCCGCAACACCGCCTCCGGAAGGGCCGCCGGGCCGGCGCTGAAATTCCACACTCGGGCCACAGCGATACCTCGTCAGATCATGAGCGGATCATTATGCGGCCTCACGGGACGCGGGCAAGCGCCGGCCTCATGGCCGGTCGCCATATGCCACCGGATATCGGTGCCCGGGAGGCCGGCACCTCAAAAGTGCAACAGCAGCACACCGGCCAGCACCAGCGCCAGCGCCGCCGCGGTCACCACCAGCCACATCTCGGCGGGAACACGGCGCCGTGCCGGCGGCGGCGGATCCGATGGCGGAGGCTCGGCCACGACCGGCGCCGGCCGTGGCGCGCGAATGCTGATATCCACCACGTAGCGGTGGGTGCCGAGCACCAACTGATCGCCGTCATCAAGCCATGTGTGACGCGTCTCGAGACCGTTGACGCGCGCCGGACGCGCCGGGTCCAGTTCGCCCCCGTCCAGCCACACCCGCCGCCCGCGCCGCTGCAGCGACAGCGTACCGGGACGATCCGGCATCGGCACCGGTCCGTGCGCTCCCAACGCCAGCCGGTCCACGATGGCATGCACCTGCCCGGACAGCGGTCCGGCCACGGCCCGCAAGGCCACCGTGCCCTCCCGGCACACGGCGGCATCGTCGTCGCCGGACAGGCCATCGTGCGCCGCTTCATCCAACCCGTCGGCCACCAGACGCAGGTGGCAGGCGCCAATGCCCAGGCTGTCGCCACGGCGCAGCAAGGCACGCTCACGCACCGGGCGCGCGTTGACATACACGTGGCCCGCACCGGCGCACACCTCCAGCACCAGCCCGCGCACATCGGCGTGAAGCACGACATGGTGGTCCGCCACGCCACGCCCTTCCAGACACAGATCGTTGTCGGCCGCGGCGCCGATATGCACGATACCGCCCGGCCACGAATGGGCGGGGCGCTGGGCATGGACAAATTCGATGCGCATGGGAGACCAGGAAACGAACGCGACGGGAAAACCTTTGGCAAAACATAGCAGAACACGCGATACATGCGGCAATTTCGTGAACCGCGTCACGGCATCTTCCGCCAAGTGGCCGGCCCCGGAGCGGGACGAGCCGGCCACCGGCATTGCCCGGCGCCGCGTTTGCCGCCATGATTCGCGCCATGGGAAGCCAAATCGACATCACGCGCAAGCACACGCTGGGCGCGGACAAGGCCCGCTCGGTCGTCGAGCACATCGCCGCCAGCCTGCAGCACAAGTTCGGTGTCACGCCGTCCTGGGAAGGCGACCGCCTGCATTTCTCGCGCAGCGGCGTCAACGGGTTCATCGAGGCCGGGGCCGACAGCGTGCGCGTCAACGCCACGCTGGGCATGCTTCTGGCACCCTTGAAGCCGACCGTGGAGGCGGAAATACGGCGCAAGCTGGACCAGTATTTTCCGACCGCGCCCTGACGATTCTTTAACGCCGTCGCGCAACGTGTCAAAATAAGCCGATTAAGCCCCCCAATTCATAGGCAGGTCATGGCCAAAGACGACGTTATCGAAATGGAAGGCACGGTCATCGAGACCCTGCCCAACACCATGTTTCGCGTGGAGCTGGAAAACGGCCACGTGATCACCGCGCACATCTCCGGGCGCATGCGCAAGCATTACATCCGCATCCTGACGGGCGACAAGGTCCGCATCGAAATGACGCCCTACGATCTGACCAAGGGCCGCATCACCTACCGGTTCCGCTGAGCCCCTCCCGCCCTTCCCTGGCGGGAGCAGCCCCGGTCTTGCCGCAAGCCCAAGCCGTCACGGCCGTGGGCCGCTACCACAGAGGGTCTCGGACACCGGTCGGCGGGCGACTCAGACCACCGCCGGCATGGTCTGGCCGCGACCGGCCTCGGTTTCCACCACCAGCTCGCCATCGACCACGTCGAGGCGCACCCGGCCGCCGTCAACCAATTTGCCGAACAACAGCTCGTCGGCCAGCGCCCGCTTGACGTGCTCCTGGATCATGCGCGACATCGGGCGGGCACCCATCTGCGGGTCGAAGCCCTTCTCGGCCAGCCAGTGCCGTGCCTCCTCGCTGACATCCACCTGCACATGCTTCTCGTTGAGCTGACTTTCCAGCTCGATCAGGAACTTGTCGACCACGCGCAGGATATGCTTGAAGTCCAGCGACTTGAACTGGATGACGGCATCCAGGCGGTTGCGGAATTCCGGCGTGAACACGCGACGGATGGTTTCCATGGCGTCGGGCGCGTGGTTCTGCTCCACGAAACCGATGCTGCGCCGTGACGCCTGCTGGGCCCCGGCATTGGTGGTCATCACCAGGATCACGTTCTTGAAGTTGGCCTCGCGCCCGTTGGTGTCGGTGAGCACGCCGTGGTCCATCACCTGCAGCAGGATGTTGAACACATCCGGGTGCGCCTTCTCGATCTCGTCCAGAAGCACCACGCAGTGCGGGTGCTTGGTGACCTGCTCGGTGAGCAGGCCGCCCTGGTCGAAACCAACGTAGCCCGGGGGCGCACCGACCAGGCGCGACACCGAATGTGCCTCCATGTATTCGGACATGTCGAAGCGCACCATCTCGATGCCAAGCTGCATCGCCAGCTGGCGCGTGACCTCGGTCTTGCCGACACCGGTGGGGCCGGCCAGCAGGAA